>CAYTVQ010000254.1:0-3821 GCA_964441615.1 uncultured Caulobacterales bacterium
GGACCGGCCCAGGGCCTGCAGCCGCTCAGCTCGAGAAAGTCCGTGCTCGTTGAAATCCTGCTGGCGCCCGGCGCGAAGTTCATCGGGCGAACGCTGCGGCATCTCCGGCTGCGCAGGCGTTACGGCGTCTATCCGATCGCCATGCATCGGCGCAGCGAGAATGTCGGCGAGCGCTTCGAACAGACCCCGCTTGAGGTCGGCGACACGCTGCTGGTCGAAGGCGCGCCTGAGGACCTTAAGCGGCTTGTCGAGGACAACGATCTCGTCAACGTCGCCGAACCTGACGCACACCCGATTCGCCGCCGACATGCGCCCATAGCCGTCGGCGTGATTTTTTGCGTCGTCCTGGGCTCGGCTCTCGAAATCATGCCGATCGAGGGTCTCGCCATCATCGGCGCATCGGTCGTCCTGGCGACCCGCTGCATCGAGGCGAGCGAGGCCTTCAATTCGATCGACTGGCGCGTTCTCGTCCTCATCCTCGCCATGCTGGCGATCGGCACGGCGATCGAGAAGACCGGCCTTGTCGGACTATCGGTCGGGGCCGCCGCGCCCTTCCTTCAGAGTGTGCCGCCGATCTTCGCCCTTGCGGCCCTCTACGTTTTTTCGCTGATCCTGACCGAGTTCCTGACGAACAATGCGGTCGCGATCGTGGTTACGCCCGTCGCCATCGAACTGGCGCGCCAGCTTGGCGTCGATCCAAGGCCCTTTGTCATTGCAGTAATGTTCTCGGCGAGCCTCGCCTTCGCAACCCCTATCGGATACCAGACCAATACGCTCGTCTACAGCCTCGGCGGCTACAAGTTCACGGACTTCATGCGGCTCGGCGCGCCGCTGAACCTGCTGACGGCGGCCATGGCGATCCTGCTGATTCCCGTGTTCTGGCCCTTTCATTGAGGTTTGTTTGGCCCGCGCCGGTTGCGAATCGAAACGGATCGGCTAGGGTCGTTTCGGGGCGGCAATCAGGAGCTTTGGGCGTCATGGCTTGGAAGAGGGCGATGCTATTTGGCGCGGCGGCGGCGATCGCGCTCGCCGCATGTGGCAAGAAGGAAAAAGCGGCGGAGGCGGCCACGCCGGACGCCGCGCCGGCGGAAGCGGCGGCGGATGCGGCGCCGGCGCCGGCCGATCCCGCGATGGATGCGGCGAAAGCGGCCGAGAACAAGGCGGCGAGCGAGAAATTCATGGCTGCGCGCGCCGCCGAGCCGGGCGTCAAGGCGCTCGACAGCGGGCTCCTCTACGTGGCGCTGAAAGAGGGGCCGGAGGGCGGCGATCAGCCGGGCAAGGATGATTTCGTCGATGTCGATTTCGTGGGCACACGGATCGACGGCGTCGAGGTCGAGTCGTCGCGCGCGCATGGCGCGGCAGCCCGCTTTCCGCTCGCCATGATCGAGGGCAGCTGGATGGCCGACGGCGTGAAGCTGATGAGCGTTGGCGACCGCTATCGTTTCTACGTTCCCCCCGCGCTCGCGCTCGGCGAGGTGGGCGCGCCGGACGGTTCAGTCGGACCCAACGAGGCGCTCATCTACGAGGTCGAGCTTTTGAAGGTCACGAACCCCGAGAAGAACCTCAAGGCTGGCGAGGCCTTTCTTGCGGAGAATGCGAAAAAGCCTGGCGTGACCCGCACGCCGAGCGGCCTTCAGTATCAGGTGCTGGCGGAGGGACCCGCCGGCGGCAAGCAGCCGACCGACGCAAATGTCGTGCGTGTGCATTACAAGGGCACGCTGATCGACGGCACGGAATTCGATTCGTCCTATGTTCGGGGCGAGCCGGCGGAGTTTCCGCTCGGACAGGTGATCGCCGGCTGGACCGAGGGCGTGCAGCTCATGAGCGTCGGCGACAAATACCGCTTCTTCATCCCGGCCGCGCTCGCCTATGGCAAAACCGGCGCGCCTGGCGGGGCCATCGGTCCGAACGAGGCGCTCATTTTCGACGTTGAACTCCTCGACGTGGTTGCGGATTAGGCGTGAGCCCTGGCTCAGGTTAAGACCTGCGCCTCGTCGCGTCGGTTGAAGCCGTAGGTCATCTTCCGCGTGCCGACAGTCTCATGAAGGGTCCGGAAGCCGGCGCGGGTGAGAATTTCGTCGCAGGCCCGGTCCGTCCGCCCTCCGTTTCGTTCAGGGCCCGTATCGAGCGCCACGAAGCGGATTGCAGCGAGGAAGTCGCCTGCGCCTTCAAGCACCTCGGGCTCGGCGCCCTCGGCGTCGCACTTCAACAGATCGGCGCGCGCAAGGCCCTCATTGCGGGCGAAGTCGGCGAGCGTCATGGCGCGCCGTTTGAGGCGCGCGGCGCCTTCGACGAAGACGGACGAATCGGCGCGGTCCGGGGCGAGGCCGAAATCGACCTCGCCGCTTTCCTTCCAGATGACGAGTTCATGGGCGCTGGCGCCTGCGAGGCCCTCGATATTGGCGCTCAGGCAGGCGAACACGCCGGGATCAGGCTCCACGCAGAAAATGCGGGCGCCATGGCGCTCGGCGATGAAGGCGAATTCGCCGGCATTGGCGCCGACATCGAGAATCACATCGCCTCTCTTGAGAGTGAAATGGCGGCCGATGCCGTATTCGCGCTCGAGCCGCTCCAGACGGGCCGCGAAACCCTGCCGATAGAGCTTCCAGCGCAGGGGCGAGGGGACGTGAATGAGCCGCCCTCCGGTGAGGACGCCGGGGCCACGCGGCGTTTCGGCCAGCTTCACCGGGCGATTGCCGCCGATGCGCAGAGCGGCGAGCACGCTCTGGCGCATGAGCTTCAGCCGGACTTCGAGGGGAATATGCATGGCGCCAGGGGCTATCGTCGTGGCGACCATAGACCTCCCGCATCAGAAAATCCATCCGCTGGCGGATAATGGGGCTGAACGCCAAATCTGCACTCGCCCGCGCCTGTTCATGATGCTAGGCCTTCGGGGCCGCCCCGCCAGGAGAGAGTGCGATGAAGATCGACGAATTCCAGGTCAAGAAGACGGATCTTGCGGCGACGCGCGCGGTCCGGCGCGACGCACCGCCCCTCGGGCCCGGAGAAATACTGGCGCGCATCGACCGTTTCGCGCTCACCGCCAACAATGTCACCTATGGCGTCGTCGGCGAACGCATCGGCTACTGGAAGTTCTTTCCGGCGGATGGCGGCTATGGCGTCGTTCCGGTCTGGGGCTTTGCCGATGTCGTTGAATCGGCGAGCCCCGATGTCGAGCCGGGCGAACGCCTCTACGGCTACTTTCCGATGGCGACGCATCTCGTGATGAAGCCGGCGAAGGTGCGGCCGGAGCGCATTGTCGATGCGGTCGCGCATCGGGCCGATCTGCCGTCGGTCTATAATTCCTACGCCCGCGTGAAGGCCGAGCCGCAGTATGACGCCGCCATGGAAGATCTGCGCATGCTGCTCTTTCCGCTCTATGCGACCTCGTTCTGCATTTACGATTTCCTCGTGGACAATTCCTGGTTCGGCGCCGAGCAGGCGCTGATCGTGAGCGCCTCATCGAAGACGGCGATAGGCCTTGCCTATGCGCTGAAGGGCGATCGCGAAGCGCCGCGCCGGTTGGCTCTCACCTCTGCGCGCAACGCCGACCGCGTGAAGGCCCTCAAGCTCTATGATGAGGTCGTGACCTATGATGGGCTGGAGGCGGTTCCACAGAGACCTACGGTCATCATCGACATGTCCGGCGATGGCAAGCTGGTCGCTGCGCTGCATCAGCGCCTGCAGGACAAAATGCGGTACACCTCAAATGTCGGCGTCACCCATTACGAGGCGGCCGGCATGGCGCCAGGGTTCATTCATGACAGGAGCGCCATGTTCTTCGCGCCCGCCCATATCCAGCAGCGCGCCGCCGACTGGGG
>CAYTVQ010000255.1:0-3777 GCA_964441615.1 uncultured Caulobacterales bacterium
CGGCCTGCATCGCGCGCAAACGCGAAAAGGGACGGACATTCCATATATCGCGCACTGCCTCGCTGTGAGCAGTCTCGTTCTCGAACACGGTGGCGACGAGGACGCGGCGATCGCGGGGCTGCTGCACGATGCGGCTGAGGACCAGGGCGGAGACGCGACGCTGCGCAAAATTCGCGAGCGCTTCGGCGACGCCGTCGCGGACATTGTCTCAGACTGCACCGACGCCTGGGCAATCCCAAAGCCGCCCTGGCGCGAGAGGAAGGAAGCCTATCTGCGCGATCTTCCGAGCAAAGGCCCATCGTCGCTTCTTGTCTCCCTTGCCGACAAGGTCCACAACGCCGCCGCCATCGCCAACGATTTTAGCATCCATGGCGATGACCTGTGGGGTCGGTTCAATGGCGGCCGCGAGGGAACGATCTGGTACTATGAGAGCCTGCGCGACATATTCGGGGCGTGTCGTCCGGGGTCCCTGCAGGAGCTTCTTGCCCGTGACGTCGCGGTGTTCGCCGCGCCGCCGGAGCAAGGCTCCCGCGACAGCCGCCGTCTGGGCTCCTAGATGACGAAATCGCGCGTCCGCCTCTATCTGGTCGATGGCTCCGGTTACATCTTCCGCGCCTATCATGCGCTGCCCCCCTTGTCGCGCAAGTCGGACGGCATGCCGACAGGCGCCGTCGCCGGCTATTGCAACATGCTCTACAAGCTGCTCGCGGACATGAATGACGAGCACGATCCGACCCACTTCGCCGTCGTGTTCGATCGCTCGGAGAAGACATTCCGCAACGATCTCTACAAGGATTACAAGGCGAACCGCCCGGATCCGCCGGACGATCTAAAGCCCCAGTTTCCTCTCGTGCGAGAAGCGACGCGGGCCTTTAATGTCCCCTGCATCGAAGTTGAAGGCTTCGAGGCTGACGACATCATCGCCTCCTATGCGCGCGCTGTCTCGAGCGAGGGCGGCGAGGTCGTCATAATATCTTCCGACAAGGATCTAATGCAGCTTGTCAGCGATCGCGTCTCGATGTTCGACCCCATGAAGAGCAAGAGAATCGGGCGCGTGGAGGTCATTGAGAAGTTTGGCGTCCCGCCCGAAAAAGTGATCGATGTCCAGGCGCTGTGCGGCGATTCCGTGGATAATGTTCCAGGCGTTCCCGGGATCGGAATCAAGACCGCTGCGCAGCTCATTCTTGAATATGGCGACCTTGAATCGCTTCTCGCCCGCGCGACGGAGATAAGGCAGGAGAAGAGGCGACAGACCCTCATCGAAAACGCCGAAGCTGCGCGCCTGTCGAAAAAGCTGGTCGAGTTAAAAGGCGACATGCCGCTTCCAGCGCCGCTCGATGAAATCGCGATGCCCCAGATCGATCCGGCAAAGCTCCTGCCCTTTCTTCAGAAGATGGAGTTCAGCACGCTCACCCGGCGAGTCGAGGAGCGGTTCAAAGCGAAGGCTCCTGCCGCCGCCGCGCCGGCGCCCGTTCCGGCGGCGCCCGCGACGGTTCCATTCGACCGTAGCCGTTATGAGACGATCTTCTCGCCAGACCGGCTCGGAGCTTTCCTGGCGCGCGCGCTCGACAGCGGCGTCCTCGCCATTCACGTGCTTGCGGATGATGATCATGTTTCAACAAAGCGCGCCGTCGGCGTAGGGCTCGCGCATTTTTCCGGCGAGGCGGCCTATGTTCCCCTGGCGCATGGCGACGGCGCGTTCGACCTTGGCGATGCTGGCGCGCACAAGCAGATGCCGCTCTCGGAAGCGGCATCGCGTCTAAAGCAGATTCTTGCGGACTCTTCGGTCCTGAAGATTGCACACGACGTCAAAGCCGAGGCCTTGGTTCTCGATGGGCTTGACGCCTCGATCGTCGGGTTCGACGATGTGATGCTCATCTCTTACGCGCTTGACTGCGGCTCGGCGGGACACAGCCTCGAAGAGCTCGCATCGCGTGCCCTCGGCCATAAAAAGCTGAAGCTCGCTGATCTGTGCGGCAGCGGGCGAAACAAAAAGCCCGTCAGCGAAATCGAGATCGGGCGCGCCGCCGAATACGCGGCTGAGTGCGCCGACATTTTGATCCGGCTGCACGCTGCGATGAAGCCCCGCCTGTCGGCGGAAAGGCTCGCCACCGTTTACGAAACGCTGGAGCGCCCAATGCCGCCAGTCGTGATGGCGATGGAAAAAGACGGGATCAAGATCGACCCCGCGGTTCTGGAGGGTCTTTCGGCGGATTTCGCCGCGCGCATGAAAGATTACGAGGAAGAGGCGTACAGGCTCGCCGGCGGGCCCTTTAACATCGGTTCTGCGAAGCAGGTTTCGGACATTCTATTTGGGAAGCTGCAGCTCCCCGGCGCGCGGAAGACGCCAACCGGCGCCTGGTCGACCAAGGCGGATATACTGGAAGAGCTCGCCGCCGAGGGCCATGCCCTGCCGCGGGCCCTGCTCAATTGGCGTTCGCTTTCAAAGCTCAAAAGCACTTATACGGACTCGTTGCCATTGGCGGTCAACGCGAAGACGGGCCGCATCCATACTTCGTTCGCACTCGCGGCGACGACGACCGGGCGTCTCTCCTCCAACGATCCCAATCTTCAGAATATTCCGATCAGAACGGAGGACGGCGCCAAGATCCGTAACGCCTTCGTCGCCGGGAGAGACAATGTTCTCATCTCCGCCGACTACAGCCAGATCGAACTGCGCCTTCTTGCCCACATCGCCGACCTCAAATCCATGAAGAAGGCCTTTGCAGACGGCGTTGATATTCATGCCTTGACGGCTTCGGAAATGTTCGGCGTGCCGGTCGAAGGCATGGATCCGATGGTGCGCCGGCGCGCCAAGGCCATCAACTTCGGAATAATATACGGGATCTCCGCATTCGGTCTCGCCAATCAGCTTGGAATCGGGCGCGGCGAGGCGAAGGACTACATCTCAAGCTACTTTCAGAAATTCCCGGGCATCAAGGCCTATATGGACGACACGGTGCGCAAGGCCCGCGCACAGGGCTATGTCGAGACGATCTTCGGTCGGCGGACGCATGTGAATGCTATCAATGACCGAAATCCGGCGCTGCGCGGCTATGCCGAACGCCAGGCGATCAATGCGCCCATACAGGGTTCAGCCGCCGACGTCATACGACGCGCCATGATCAGAATCCCGAAGGCGCTCGCCGACAGAGGCCTTGCCGCGAGAATGCTGCTTCAGGTTCATGACGAGCTTGTATTTGAAGCGCCGGCGGATGAGGCGGAAGCGACCATCGAGGTCGTCACGGGCGTCATGTCCAAGGCGCCCCTGCCGGCCGTGGCGCTCTCGGCGCCGCTCGTGGTCGAGGCGCGGGCCGGCAAGAACTGGGGCGAGGCGCATTAGGAAGGCGGAGCCAAGCGCGGCGTGCCCTGGCGACCTTGTAATTCCCTAAAATCCTATCGAATGCGGCAAGGCGAAGGTAAGACCTGTCGATTATCAATTGAGGCGGAAAGATGGCGCGGGTGCTTTTGGTGACGGCGTGCGCTCTGGTCGATGCGGATGGGCGCGTGCTGCTGACGAGGCGCCCGGAAGGCAAAGCCCTCGGCGGCCTCTGGGAGTTCCCGGGCGGCAAGGTGCAGGACGGCGAGACCCCGGAGGAGGCCCTGGTGCGTGAACTCAAAGAGGAGCTCGGGCTTGATGTCGAGGCCTCCTGCCTCGCGCCATTCGCCTTCGCCTCCGAGAATTCAGGGGACTTTCACCTTTTGATGCCACTTTTCGTCTGCCGAAAGTGGAAGGGAACAGCGCAACCGCTGGAAGGTCAGGATCTCGCCTGGGCG
>CAYTVQ010000256.1:0-3755 GCA_964441615.1 uncultured Caulobacterales bacterium
GGCGAAGAGCGCGGCGAGGCGCTGATGCGCGGCATCGTTCTTGGCGGCGACGAGGAGCCCCGAGGTGTCCTTGTCGAGCCGGTGGACGATGCCGGGGCGTGCGACGCCGCCGATGCCGGAAAGGCTCGTGCCACAATGGGCGATGAGCGCGTTGACCAGCGTGCCGGCCCGGTTGCCGGCGGCGGGATGCACGACGAGCCCCGCTGGCTTGTTGACGACGATCAGGTCGCCGTCCTCGAAATATATGTCGAGCGGGATGCTTTCGCCCCTGGGTTCGGGCGGTTCTGACGGCGGAATCTCGAGCGTGAAGGCCTCGCCGCCGCGGATGCGCAGCGACGCCTCCCGGACTGGAACGCCGTCCCTTTTGAGCGCTCCGGCCTCGATCAGCGCCTTCAATCGGGTCCGGGTCAGCGCCGGGACCATGGCTGACAACCATTTATCAAGCCTTTCGCCTGCATTTTCGCCGGACGCTGCGAGGCGGAGCGGCGCCGCCGGGCGCGGCTTGTGATCATCGGGTGTGGCGGCCATAAGCCTGCCGATGCATGAGGAAGGGCGGTTGAGTCAAACCATGATGGACGCGCCAGAGACCGAACCAGTCCCGCAAAAGGGTTTCACGGGCCTTGCCGCAGCCATCGGCGCCCGCAACCTGATCATCGTCATCATCACCATGCCGCTCGCCTTCGTGGCGGTGGTCGCCGCGAGCCTCGCCCTTTTCGGTAAACCGGGCGATGAGACGAAATCTTCGAAAGTCGTGCGGTCGGTCGCCTCCGAGAGCGTTCTTGTCCAGCCGCCGCAAAGCGTCACGCCGCCAGCCGCCGTTTCCGCCGCCCCGTCCGGGCCGCTCATTCTATCGGCCAGGGAAGACATCGCCGCCATGGCCCTGGACGGCGACCGGCTTGCGCTGCGCCTGAAAGGTCCGTCGGGCGGCTCGATCGTAATCTACGACCTTGCGAGCGGCGCCGAGATCAAGCGTATCCGCGTCATCGAGAATCCGGTCTCCGAAGGCGGCCTTTAAAATAGGCCCCGACCCACGGACGGCTTTCTGGGCGGTCGAACAGTGATCCTCGGAGTGTTGGAGCCCTGGAGGATCGGGCATGTCCTGCCGCCGCAGCGAACTGACGGATCTTGAGTGGTCGATCATCGCGCTGCTGTTGCTGAATTGGCCGCGGGGCGCGCCGAGGGCCGATGACCGCAAGGTGCTGAACGGCATTTTCTGGCGGATTCTCACAGACTGGCCCTGGGCCAAGCGAACTTCCTCGCCCTCGATCAATTCGCTTCAACCCGAATCCGGTCGCCCGCTTATGGGTCGGTGACCTCGCTAGACCAAGCTCTCCGAAGTGCGAGTCGGAGTACATGGTCCAGGGTCGTCATCTGACGCGCGTTTTCTACCGAAAACCGCTTCGCGCCTTTCGGAACGCGCTCTGGAGCGGCGCGCGCAAAAGTGTACACGGTCTCTTTGCGCGAAAACGCCGCGGGAATCAAAGTTCCGAATCAGGGCGCGCCAGCTAGCGCCCGCCGCCCCTCTGCTCCTCCGTCCAGTACGAGACGCAGGGAATCTTGGTGCGGTCGCATCGGGCGGCGTATTTGCGCGCGATCTCGGTAACCTCGCTCATGAGGCCCTCTTCCAGCGTGATCGGATTGAGGCCGAGATTGAGCAGCCGGCGGTTCTCGACGTTGAGGTCGTTCTCGGCGGCTTCCTTGCGCGGATTGGCGACGTTCGCGATTTTGGCGCCGGTCTTCTCGGCGATCATCGTCGCGAGGTCGCGCACGCGGTGCGTTTCCGTCATCTGGTTGAGGATATGCACCCTCTCGCCGCGCTGCGGCGGGTTCTCGATCGCGAGCTGGATGCAGCGCACAGTGTCCTGGATATGGATGAAGGCGCGCGTCTGCCCGCCCGTGCCATGCACGGTCAATGGGTAGCCGATGGCGGCCTGCATCAGAAAGCGGTTGAGAACCGTGCCGTAATCGCCGTCATAATCGAAGCGGTTGATGAGACGCTCGTCCATGCGCGTCTCCTTCGTCTGCGTGCCCCAGACGATGCCCTGGTGAAGATCGGTCACCTTCACGCCGTCATTCTTGTTGTAGAAGGCGAAGAGGAGCTGATCTTGCGTCTTGGTCATGTGGTAGATCGAGCCGGGATTGGCCGGATAAAGAATCTCCTGGCGGATCTCGCGGCCGTCCTCGGTCTCGATCTTCACCGGCAGATAGCCCTCGGGAATCTTGAGGCCGGCCGTGCCGTAGCCATAAACGCCCATGGTGCCGAGATGGACGAGATGGGCCTCCGATCGCGCCTCGACGATAGCCGCAAGGATGTTGTTGGTCGCATTGATGTTGTTATCGACCGTATATCGTTTGTGATAGGAGGATTTCATCGAATAGGGCGCCGCGCGCTGTTCGGCGAAATGGACGATCGCCTCTGGCCGCTCCTCCTCGATGAGCCGCAGCAGCCGCGCGTAATTCTGCGCGACGTCGATGTTCTTGAAGCGGATTTCGCGACCCGAGACTTCCTTCCATGCAGCCAGCCTTACCGAGACCGGCCGGATCGGCGTCAGGCTCTCGACCTCGAGTTCGATGTCGATCTTGCGCCGCGACAGGTTGTCGATGCTGACGACATCGTGGCCGAGATGGGAGAGGTGCAGCGCGGTCGGCCAACCGCAAAAGCCGTCGCCGCCAATGACCAGTATCTTCATTGCGCCCTCGCATAAGTCCGCGCTCTCGCGAGCGCTTCGCCCCTCGGGCTGTCTTTAGAAATCCCGCGGCCCCGAAGCAAGGCGGGCGCGCCGCGGGGGCGGGCCCGGATTGTCGCTCACCCGATCGCGCCGAGGTCGCGCAGCCGGCGGCGCTCGCCGGACCCAAGGCCGAGGATGCTTTGGAGGACTTCATCAGTATGCGCGCCAATCAGGGGCGGCGCCCCGTCGCTGCGCGGCGGGGTCCTTGAATATTTGACCGGGTGCGGCACGTATTGCCCAGGCGATTCATCTGGTCGCGAGAGGGTCACGCTCATGCCGCGCGCTGCGGCCTGCGGCTCGGCGAAGGCCTGAGCGACGGTATTGATCGGCCCGACCGGCACGCCCGCGGCGTCGAGCGCCGCGAACCAGTGCGCCCTCGGCATCTTTCGCATGATCGGCGCGATTTCGTCGAGGAGCGCCGCGCGGTTCTCGACGCGCGCGCTGCTCTTCGCGTAACGCCCATCCTGCGCGAGATGCGGGGCCCCGATCGCGCCGGCGAAGGCGGCGAATTGTCCATCATTGCCGACCGCGACGACGATGTGTCCGTCCGCGGCCTCGAACACCTGATAGGGGACGATATTGGGATGGGCGTTGCCCAGCCGCCGCGGCGAGCGGCCGGACACGAAGTAATTCGAGGCCTGGTTGGCGAGCATGGCGAGCTGGCAGTCGAAGAGCGCGACATCGACGTGTTGGCCTTCGCCCGTCCGTTCGGCGTGGCGCAGCGCGGCGAGGATTCCGGTCGCCGCATACATGCCGGAAAAAAGATCGGCGACCGCAACCCCGACCTTCATCGGCTCGGCCCCCGGCGCGCCGTCGGGCTGGCCGGTGATCGACATGATGCCGGCCATGCCCTGGATCATGAAGTCGTAGCCCGCCCGCTGGGCATAGGGGCCGTTCTGGCCGAAGCCGGTGATCGAGCAATAGATGAGGCCGGGGATGATCGTCTTGAGGCTATCGTAGTCGAGGCCGTACTTTCGCAAACCGCCAACCTTGAAATTCTCCATCACGATGTCCGACTTGGCGGCA
>CAYTVQ010000257.1:0-3750 GCA_964441615.1 uncultured Caulobacterales bacterium
GATCGAGGTCGCCATGCCGACCGCGATGCCCGAGGCGCCATTGGCGAGAAGATTCGGGAAGGCGGCGGGCAGGACGACAGGCTCCTTGCCCTCGCCGTCATAGGTTTCCCGGAAGTCGACGGTGTCCTCGTCGATGCCGTCGAGCAGCATGGCGGCGGCGTCGGTGAGGCGGCTTTCGGTGTAGCGCATCGCCGCGGCGTTATCGCCGTCGATATTGCCGAAATTTCCCTGCCCATCGACCAAAGGAACGCGTACTGAGAATTCCTGCACGAGGCGCACCATGGCGTCGTAGATCGCCTGGTCGCCATGCGGATGGAAATTGCCCATCACCTCGCCGACGACCTTGGCGGATTTCTTGAAGGCCCCGCTCGGGTTCAGGCGCATCTGGCGCATGGCGTAGAGAATGCGCCGATGCACGGGCTTGAGGCCGTCGCGCACGTCAGGGAGCGCCCGCGCCGTAATGGTCGAAAGCGCATAGGCGAGATAGCGTCGGGAGAGCGCCTCATCGAGGGGCTCGAGGAAAATGTCTTCGGACTTTTCCGGCTGAAGGGGCTTGCGGGCCATGAAAATCGTCTGAATTGGAGAGGCGCGATTAACCTTGGTCGGCGCCCGGCGCAAGGCGCGATCCCTGGGGAAATCCCTCGCCATGCGGCAGCGGAGTTAGACCTCCTTAATGGCTGTTCGCCTATCAGTTTGAGATACTCGTACGGCGGACCGCCAATGCATTTCAGATCTGCAGACGCGAAGCGCGAAGCGCTGGAGGCCGCGGCGGCGGCGGCCATCGAGAAATTCGAAGCGCTCGCCAAGGCCGAGCCCGACCGGTATCGCAGGCGTGTTCTCGCAACGGCGGCGGCCGGTTATGCCGCGCCGTTCCTGTTCCTGGTGACGCTGATCGCTGCTGTCGCCCTTCTCGGGCTGGCGGCGGCGAACAGTCATTCGGGCGGCGGCGCCGTCGCCAAACTGGGCATAGGCGTCGCCATCCTCGGCTTCATGATCGTCCGCGCCATGATCGTAAAATTCCCGCCGCCTGAGGGCATCCGGATCGCGGAGGCCGACGCGCCGGCCCTGTTCGCCGAAATCGAGAAGGTCCGGGCGGCGCTGAAGGGCCCGCCGCTCCACGAGGTCTATCTCGACGATAATCTCAACGCGGCGATCCAGCAGTCGCCGCGCTTCGGATTCTTCGGGGGACATATCAACCGGCTTATTATCGGCCTCCCGCTCATGAACGCGCTGACGACGCCGCAGCTCATCGCGGTCATCGCCCACGAATATGGCCACCTCGCGGGCTCTCACGGCAAGACCAGCTCGGACATCTACCGGACGCGCGCCATGTGGAGCCGGCTCTATGAGCAGCTTCATGGCCATCAAGGCATACTGACGCTGCCTCTGACGCTGTTCATCGACCGCTTCGCGCCGCATTTCGACCGCCTCTCCTTTCCGCTCGCGCGCGCCAACGAGTTCGAGGCCGATCGCGCCGCCGCCGACATCGCAGGCGCGCAGGTCATGGGCGACGCCCTGATGCGGATCAATCTCGCCAGCCGCCGGCTCCGGCAGGAGTTCTGGCCGTCAATTCAAAGACGAACGGCCGCTGCGCCGTCGCCGGACATCGACCCGCAAGCCGCCATGGCCGAAGACCTGGGCGCCATGAGCGCGTGGACGGACAACAAGAGATGGGCGCGGGCCGCTCTGCTTGAGGAGACAAGCTTTGAGGATACGCACCCGGCGCTGAAGGACCGGCTGGCGGCAGTCGGCGCAAAGCCGCGCCTTCCCAGCGGCGACGCGGAGCCCTCGATCGCCCTGCTCGGTCCGTTCGCCGCCAAGGCGACCGCGGAGTTCGATACGAAGTGGCGCGCAGTCGCCGGACGGAACTGGACGAACGCGCATGAGGAGGCGAAGGGAAAAATCGCAAGACTCGAGGAACTTGACGCGCGCGCCGCCGCGGGTCCCCTGAACGCCGATGAGGCGCTGGAGCGCGCGCATCTCGCCGAGGAGACGAGATCGCGCCAGGAGGCCTCGACGCGACTCCTCGACGCCGTCAAATGGAATCCAGGCAATGCGCAAAGCTGGCTCGAAGTCGGCGCCGCTCTCGTCGAGATCGGCGACGCGCGCGGACTCAAGTTCCTCTCACGCGCCGGCGCGATGGAAGATCGCCTGAAACTCTTCGCGCACAACAACGCCTGGCGGTATCACGCCGAACGCGGCGATCGTAAAGCCGCCGCGGTCGAGCTCGATGCTGCAAAGAAGGAAGGCAAACGGCACCAGAAGGCGATGATGGACACCTCGGCTTTCTCCAAGAAGGACGACCTCGCGCCCCATGGCCTCATCGAGCCGGCGGGCGACCTTGCAAGAGCTCTGGGCTCCATTCCAGGCGTCAGGAACGCCTGGCTTGTTCGTAAGTCTACGGACAGTTTCCCCGGCTACTTCGCCTATCATCTAATCGTCGAGCCGAAACGGGAGAAATTCGACTATGGGGCGGCCATCGCCGCATTTCAGTCGATCGGCCTCGATGCGCCTGGCTATATCTGGTTCGCCGTCCGGGAGAACAAATGGATGGCGAAGAAGGCGCGCCGCGCAGACGGCGCCGCCCTCGTGGACAATGGCCGGGTCACCTGCGCCGCACCAGCAGTTCGAGCAGCTTGAGCCGCGGTTCGGGCAGCGGCTTGTCGGCGAGATGCAGGATGCGGGTCTCGAGAAAATAGCCGGTCGTGGTCAACGCGGCGATCGCGTCCTCAAGGCTCGCTTCGGCCGCGGGGTCCCTCAGAAATGCCGGAAGCGGCAACAGCCTCTCCTTGTAAGGCGCGCCGGCCGTGCGTGAAACCGCCGAAGCCGAACGCGGCGACACATAGATGAGTTCGTCGCGCGCGCCGGTCGCAGCGCAGCGGTCGAGCGTCAGGCCGAAACCGAGTTCGGCGAGGAGACCAAGCTCGAAGCGCGCCATGAGCGGCGGCCAGATGTCGATGCGGTCGAGATGCCGGATCAGGATTTTCATGGCCCTGAACACGCCCGCATGCGCTTCGCGCTCAGGCAGGCATTCGCGCGCCAGCGACGTCGTCGCGACGAGGGCTGCAAGCGCCAGCGCCTCATGCATCAATGCGGCGGCGTTCGCAGCCGTAAGCTCCAGCGCGTAGAAGCCGAGGCCGTCGCCCCTGCCCTTCCATTCGGCCCGCACCTCATTTCCCGGCTGAAGCAGGGGCTGCATCCTCCGGCCCTGCCCGCCATGGACGAGCCCCGGCCAGCGCCCATGCGCTTCGGTGAAGAGGTCGGCGATCGCATGGGTCTCCCCGTGAGCGCGGGCGCCCAGCACGATGGCCTGATCGACAAAGGACATGCGCCAACGATAACACCATTGACGCCCCTAAGGTGAGCCGGCGAACGCCGCCCCCCCGCCTGCCTTATCTGCCCGGCGATCGATCCAACGCCAGAAACCCGCGCGGCGCCGCTCCGACCGGCGCCGGAAAGGACGTCCCTGCGCCGGGGCCCGAGAAGCGGTCTGCCGGATCCTCGACTCCCCTTTCCCTCTTCAATGCACTGGCGAATGAGAAGATCATTGATCGGTCTACAGACATCTTTGGCCGGACGAATCATGGATTCGCCAGCCCAGCCGCCGCTCTTGAAATCCGACGCCGCTCGCCAACTCGCGGGGACCGCCGCTCAAGCTGCTGCTTCAACTCGCAGAAAGTCTCATTTTCTGCTTACGGATGTATTTTCCGGGGCGGGCACGGAAAAGTTGCATAAGTACATGAACAACAT
>CAYTVQ010000258.1:0-3726 GCA_964441615.1 uncultured Caulobacterales bacterium
TGAACCCGCGCGTCTCGCGCTCGTCCGCCCTCGCCTCGAAGGCCACCGGCTTCCCGATCGCCAAGGTCGCGGCGCGCCTCGCCGTCGGCTACACGCTCGACGAACTCGCGAACGACATCACCGGCGCGACCCCGGCCGCCTTCGAGCCGACCATCGATTATGTGGTGACGAAAATCCCGCGCTTCGCCTTCGAGAAATTTCCGGGCGCCGAACCGCTGCTCACCACCGCGATGAAATCAGTCGGCGAAGCGATGGCGATCGGCCGCTGCTTCCAGGAGTCGCTGCAAAAAGCGCTGCGCTCGCTTGAAACAGGGCTTTCGGGGCTCGACCCCGTCGCAGTGCCGGGCCTCGGCGCCGGCGACGACGTCAACGCCTTCCGCGCGGCGCTCGCAGCTCCGACGCCGGACCGGCTCCGCGTCGCAGCGCAGGCCATCCGTCACGGCATCCCGATCGAGCAGGTGCGGACGATCACCCAATACGATCCGTGGTTCCTCGAACAGATCGAAGGCATCGTCGCCGCCGAGAAGAAGATCGCCTCAGAGGGCCTCCCGGCGGACGCCGGGGCGCTGCGCGCGCTCAAGGCCATGGGCTTTTCCGACCGCCGGCTCGCGGTTCTGGCCGGCGGAAACGAACAGGAGGTCCGAGCCTTCCGCCGCGCCAAGGGCGTCCGCCCGGTCTACAAGCGCATCGACACCTGCGCCGCCGAGTTCACGGCGAAAACGCCCTATATGTATTCCGCCTACGAACCGCCGAGCCCGCTCGGCGGCTGCGAGTCGCATCCGACGGCGCGCCGGAAGGTCATCATCCTCGGCGGCGGCCCAAACCGCATCGGTCAGGGGATCGAGTTCGACTATTGCTGCTGTCACGCCGCTTTTGCCCTCAAGGAGATCGACATCGAATCGATCATGGTGAATTGCAATCCCGAAACCGTTTCGACCGACTACGACACGTCGGACAGGCTCTATTTCGAACCCCTTACCGCAGAGGACGTGCTTGAAATCATCGATGTCGAACGCCGAAAAGGCGAGTTGCTCGGCGTCATCGTGCAATATGGCGGACAGACCCCGCTGAAGCTCGCGGCGACGCTGCATGCCGAGGGCGTTCCAATTCTCGGAACATCCTTCGATGCGATCGACATCGCAGAGGACCGCGAACGCTTCCAGAAGCTCGCCGCGCGCCTCAAACTGAAGCAGCCGAAAAATGCGACCGCCGCCAGTCGCGAAGAGACGCCCGCCATCGCCGCCGAGATCGGCTATCCGCTCGTCACGCGCCCTTCCTATGTGCTTGGCGGCCGGGCCATGGAGATCGTGCGCGACGAGGAAGATCTGCGCCGCTACCTTGCGACGGCGCAGATCGACATCAGCGAGGACGAGCCGCTGCTCCTCGATCATTACCTTCAGAATGCGGTCGAGGTCGATGTCGACGCCGTCTGCGACGGTGAGACCGTCCACATCGCAGGCGTCATGGAGCATATTGAGGAGGCCGGCATCCATTCCGGGGATTCCGCCTGCTCCCTGCCGCCCTATACGCTGCCGGACGCGATCATCAGGGACATTGAGGAGCAGACGCGACGCATCGCGCTCGAACTCGGCGTCGTCGGGCTCGTCAACATCCAGTATGCGATCAAGGACGGCGAGATCTACATTCTCGAAGTCAACCCTCGGGCCTCGCGCACGGCGCCGTTCGTCGCCAAGACGACGGGCGTTCCCATCGCCAAGATCGGCGCCAAGGTCATGGCCGGCGCGAAGATCGGATCGTTCTCTCTGAAGCCGCAACAGCTCAGCCATGTGGCGGTCAAGGAAGTCGTATTCCCCTTCAGCCGCTTTCCCGGCGTCGATACCGTGCTCGGCCCCGAAATGCGCTCGACCGGCGAGGTCATGGGCATCGCCCGCGATTTCGACCGCGCGCGGGCCAAATCCCTGGTCGGCATTGGGGCCCGCATTCCGCTCTCGGGCACGGTCTTCATTTCGCTGCGCGACGGGGACAAGCCGGCCCTGGTCGATGCGGCGCGCCGCTTGCTCGCCATGGGCTTCGACATCATCGCCACCGGCGGCACGGCCGACTATTTCCGCTCGCAGGGGCTCGACGTGACGCGCGTCAACAAGGTGCTCGAAGGCCGGCCGCACATTGTGGATGCGCTCAAGAATGGCGAGGTCCAGCTCGTCTTCAACACCACCGAAGGCGCGCAGTCCATCAAGGATTCCAAAGCCATCCGCACGACCGCGCTCGCGCAGAAGATTCCCTGCATCACCACCGCGACGGGCGCCCGCTCGACGGTCCGTGCGATCGAGGCGATGCGCGCCGGACCGCTCGAAGTCGCGCCGCTGCAGGAGTATTTCGGGGACCGGGGCCGTCAGGACTGCTGACGCGCCTTCACGCCGCGCATCGACGCTCCGAACCAGCGGCGGCATGCGCGCGAAAAGCTGGTTGGATCGGAGAAGCCAAGCCGCTCGGCAATTTCTTCGCGCGAGCGCGCGTCGGCGATCAGGCGCTCCGCGGCGGCCTTGAGCGCCTCCTCCCTCACGCTTCGGAAGCTCGCACCTTCGTCGGCAAGTCGCCGGGCCAGCGTGCGCCGCGACATGCCAAGCGCGCGCGCCAGGCCCTCGGCCCCCAGTGAAAACCCTGAAGGCCCATCAAGAGCACGCAAGAGCCGGCCGCGCGCGCTGTTGTCCTGCGCGATCGGCAGCGCGCGCGCGAGCCGGTCGCAGGCCGCGGCGTGAAGATCATGGTCCGCATAGGGCGACTTCAGGCGAGACCACGCCTCCGGCGCCCGAAACTCAAAGGCCCGCGCGCCGTATTTGACGCTGCAGCCGAGTTCACTTTCGAGCGCTCGCGCGTGTCCGGGCGGCGCCCATGGGAAGGCGAATTCGATTTCAGGTATCGGCCGTCGCAGGAATTCCCTCACCATGTTCCGGATGCTGATCGCCGCCCCTTCGCTGACCGGGCGCAAGAGGTCTGTCTCTAGCCCGATCAAAGGCTCGATCGTCAGTCCGATGGCGCCCTTCCATTGCGCCTTGCGGAAGGAGAAGTGGGGCGCGCGGGCCGAGCCATATGCCGCCAATATGGCAACCGCCGACCCGAAATCTTTGGCGGTGCGAAAGGCCACCTCCAGAGCGCCGTGATTAGTGTCGTCCCAGGCGGGCATCGCCCGGAGCACCCAGTCGGAACCAACCTGCGCATTGAGCGCGCGGACCGCGCGAAACTCCACGTCCACGCTGACCCGCTGGTCCGGCGAATCAAGATCGGACTCGACGAGACCGGATTCGCGCAAAATCTCGAGACTCTGGTCTGGACCGAGCTCGGCAAGCACCCGGCGCAGATAGTGCACCGGAGAGCGAAGTCCGAGGGTGTCGCGGCGGCCGGCCATTGGCTCAAAATGCCACATTTCTGGCGGGCGCGGAACTGCGAAATCGCCATGCAATCCGCCACTTTCCCCCCGATAGCCAAGGGAGGAGGCCCCATGATCTTCAAAGCACAAAGCGCCGACGGAACGGCGATCGCCTATCGGGACGGCAAACGCGCCCTCTGGTTCCTGTCATTCTCATTTGCTTTCGTCGCGCCGCTGACCATTGCACTCTACTACTGGACGGGCGGCAATCCGTGGACCGCTCTGTTTCCGCTCGCCTTCATTTACGCTTTCATTCCGCTGCTCGACCTTGTCGTCGGCGAGGACCCGTTCAATCCCCCCGAAGAGGTCGTGCCGCAGATGGCCGCAGACCCCTATTA
>CAYTVQ010000259.1:0-3715 GCA_964441615.1 uncultured Caulobacterales bacterium
CCGGGATCGTTCTTTTGATTATTTCACCCTTCTTGTTATACTATTTCGGCCTGTGAAGGGCAGGCGCAGCTTCTCGCCGAGGAGGACGTGGCGCATGGCGCCCACATAAGCCATCGGATACAGGATGAGGCTTGCAAGAAAGACGATGCCGATCGGCCCGGCGGCGGCGCTCATCATCTCCATGACGCGGTTGGGCTCGGGATTGGGGCCCAGAGCGGCGAGATCGAGGATTGGCCCCAGAATGCTCGGCAGGGCGTAGACCCCGACGCCCGTCATCAGCAGCGTCGGCAGCCACAGCGCCTTGAAAAGCTCGGCCGCGTGAGTCGCCATATAGGCGAGCGCGGCGCCAAAAGCCTTGACCGGCGGCAGCTTCATGATTTTCGAGCCCCTCTGTTCTCTGACCTATTCTGCACCCGCCCTGCGACCGGGAATACTCATTTCCGCATGCGCATCGCCATGACATTGATGGCGATCGATATCCGGTCCCGCACCCCGGCATGCGGCTTGACGCCATGCATCAACCAGGAGGGGAAGATCACCATCCGGCCCGGGACCGGCGCGATCTTCACCGTCGATTCCTCCATCTCCCCGTTCTCGGCGAAGACGAGATCGGGCACGTACATCCGGTTCGCCGGGAAGCGCGGATCGAGAAGGATGAGGGGGCCGTTCTCCGGATCGCCGCCGTCATCGACGTAATAAACCGCCGACCAGAGCGCGCCCGGATGGGCGTGGTGCTGGTTGACGGCGCCGGGCGGGAGAACGTTCGCCCACATTTCGACGCCCATCTGGAAGCGCGGCTCGGCGCCTTTCATGCCCATATCGTGGGTGTAGGCGCCACACGCCTTCAGCGCCTGGAGCGCAACCTGGCGCGCCGGTTCGCCGCCCCATTGCGCCATCTCGGTATCCGAATGCCAGCCGCCGACATTCGAGCGCGCGATCCCCGCGCGCCCTGAACGGCGTCCCGAAATCACCTCGATCAACGCCTGGTTCAGTGCGCCAGAATCGGGCAGATCCAGCTCGATCAGCGGCGTTGAAAACAGGCGCCGGACGCGGGGTTTTGGAGAATCGCTCATGGCCTCAGGGTAGTAGGCCCGCGCAGGATCCCCAAGTCCGCACTTTGCCGCCGCCGCGACGCAGGCCAAAGCTGTCGGCGTCGTTCGACGGAGTCCCGGCCTTGCTCGACCTGTTCATCGCCGCCCTGCTCGGAATCCTGCAGGGTTTGACTGAATTCCTGCCGATCTCCTCGACGGCGCATCTGCTCATCGCCCAGCAGCTCATCGGCTATGAGGACGAGGGCAGCGCCTTCACCGTCATGATCCAGCTCGGCTCGATCCTCGCCGTCATGTGGCTCTACCGGCAGCGCATCATCGACGTCGTCACTGGCCTTCCGAACAGGCCGGAAGCCCGCCGCTTCGCCATAATGCTCTTTCTCGCCTTTCTGCCGGCCGTGCCCATCGCCCTCATGGGCAAGGGCTATGTCACCGGCATGCTGCACCAGAGCATGACGGTCATCGCCGCCGCCTTCGTCCTCGGCGGAATCGCCATGCTGCTGATCGAAAGATACCGGCCGACTCCGAAGGTTCTCGACGCTGCTGCGACGCCGATCTCCCGGGCCATCGGGGTCGGATTCTTTCAGGCGCTGGCGCTGATTCCCGGCGTGTCGCGTTCCGGCGCGACCATTTTCGGGGGCATGATCCTCGGCCTCGACCGGCGGGCGGCGGCCGAGTTTTCCTTTTTCCTCGCCATGCCAACCATGCTCGGCGCCTTCGTCGTGGAGTTTCTCGACGTCAAGGACCACATCGCCCCGGAACGGGCCGGCGAGATCGCCGTCGGCTTTGTCTTCGCCTTCATCTCCGCCGTGTTGGTCGTGAAGCCGTTCCTCGACTTCGTCACCCGGGTCGGCTTCGCCCCCTTCGCCTGGTATCGCATCGGCCTCGGGGCGGTCATGCTGGTCGGCGTCGCCCTGCAATAAGGGCCGATCGCCGGCAGGCGCGAACCTTGCGCCGCCCCCGCGGCTTCCCATGTATGAGCCGTCGGCGCGTCGCCGGAACGGGGCGCGCCGTCTCAGGGATGCTCATTCGGAGGTCTTCATGCAATTCGAGAACTACTCGGACCGCGCCAAGGGTTTCATCCAGGCGGCGCAAGGCATAGCGGTTCGCGAGAACCACCAGCAATTCTCTCCAGAACATGTCCTCAAGGCGCTCCTCGACGATGGCGAGGGCCTCGCCGCCAATCTTATTCGATCCGCTGGCGGACGGCCTGACGACGCTCTGAGGGCGGTCGAGCTTGCGCTCTCGCGCTTCCCGAAGGTCCAGGGCGGCGGCCAGCTTTATATGGGCGCCGGCATGGCGAAAGTATTCGCGACGGCCGAAGACCTCGCCAAGAAAGCGAAGGACCAGTTCGTCACCGCCGAGCGCTTGCTGACAGCGCTCGCCATCGAGCCCGAAGCGGCCACGTCGAAAATCCTCGCAGAAGCCGGCGTCACTCCCGTCAAACTGAACGAAGCGATCAATGCGCTGAGAAAAGGCCGCACCGCCGACACCGCCTCCGCCGAGCAGGGCTATGATGCGCTCAAGCGCTATGCGCGCGACCTGACCGAAGCAGCCCGGGCCGGGAAGCTCGATCCCGTCATCGGGCGCGACGAGGAGATCCGCCGCACCATGCAGGTGCTGTCGCGGCGCACCAAGAACAACCCGGTCCTCATCGGCGAGCCCGGCGTCGGCAAGACGGCGATCGCCGAAGGGCTCGCGCTGCGCATCGTTAATGGCGACGTGCCGGAAAGCATCAGAAACAAGCGCCTGCTTGCGCTCGACATGGGCGCCCTGATCGCCGGCGCCAAATATCGCGGCGAATTCGAGGAGCGCCTCAAGGCCGTCCTGCAGGAAGTGACAGCGGCGAATGGCGAGATCATCCTCTTCATCGACGAAATGCACACGCTTGTCGGCGCCGGAAAATCGGAAGGCGCGATGGACGCTTCCAATCTCCTGAAGCCCGCCCTGGCCCGCGGCGAGCTTCATTGCATCGGCGCGACGACGCTCGACGAATACAGAAAGCATGTCGAGAAGGACGCCGCTCTCGCCCGCCGCTTCCAGGCCGTATTCATCGAAGAGCCGACGGTTGAGGATACGATATCGATCCTCCGTGGCCTGAAGGAAAAATACGAGCTGCATCATGGCGTGCGCGTCGCCGACAGCGCCATCGTCGCGGCGGCGACGCTTTCGCATCGCTACATCACCGACCGATTCCTGCCCGACAAGGCGATCGACCTCGTCGATGAAGCCGCTTCGCGTCTCAGGATGGAGATCGACTCCAAGCCCGAAGAGCTCGACGAGCTCGACCGGCGCATCATCCAGATGAAGATCGAGCGCGAAGCGTTGAAAAAGGAGTCCGACGCCGCTTCCAAGGATCGCCTTGAGCGCCTGGAGGAAGAGCTGGTCGAACTCGAAGAGCGGTCGCACGAACTGACAGCGCGCTGGCGCGCCGAGAAGGAGCGGCTCGCCTCAGCGACCAAGATCAAGGAGGAACTCGACCAGGCGCGTCAGGCGCTCATCGACGCGGAACGGCGCGGCGACCTCGCGCGCGCATCCGAACTGAAATACGGGCGTATTCCCGAACTCGAGAGAAGCCTCGCGAAGGCCGACGCTGAAACCGGCCGCGAGGCGCTCGTGCATGAGGTCGTCGATAGCGAAGACATCGCGGGCGTCGTCTCGCGCTG
>CAYTVQ010000260.1:0-3710 GCA_964441615.1 uncultured Caulobacterales bacterium
CGCCGAGTCGCCCTCGACCAGAAAGATCTCGGTGCCCGCGCGGTCCTTCTGCGAACAGTCGGCGAGCTTGCCGGGCAGGCGAAGCTTGCGCGTCGCTTGCTGGCGCGACACCTCCTTCTCCTGGCGCCGGCGCACGCGGTCATTGGCCTGGGTGATGATCCAATCAAGCAGTTCGTTCGCCTGTTTGGGATGGCTTGCGAGCCAGTGGTCAAAGGCCGGGCGCACGGCGTTTTCTACAAGGCGGGCGGCCTCGGCGGTCGCGAGCTTGTCCTTGGTCTGGCCCTGAAATTCGGGATTTCTGACAAATACGGACAGCAGGGCGCCTGCCGTGCCCATGACGTCCTCAGGCGTCACCACGGCCGCCTTCTTGTTGCCAGCGAGATCGGCAAAGGCCTTGAGGCCCTTGGCGAGCGCGGCTCTCAGGCCCTGCTCATGCGTGCCGCCCTCCGGCGTGGGGATTGTGTTGCAGTAGGAATTGACGAAGCCGTCGGCTTCGCCGAAGCCCGCCGCGCCCCAGGCCACGGCCCATTCGACCGCGCCATGCCCGCCTTCCTCTTTGCGCTCGATCCTGCCTGAAAAGACGGCGTCAACGACCGTCGGCTTCCCGTTGATGAGCGATTGCAGATAGTCGGTAAGGCCCTGTTCGAAATGGAACACGGCCTCGGGGGGCGTATCGTCCTTGATGAGAGATGGCGCGCATTTCCAGCGGATTTCGACGCCACCGAAAAGGTACGCCTTCGATCTGGCCATGCGCAGGAGGCGCGCCGGCTTCCACTGCGCCTTGGCGCCGAAAATATCCGGGTCAGGATGAAAGGAGACGAGCGTGCCGCGCCGGTTCGGCGCATCGCCGACCTTGACGAGTTTTCCTGTCGGCTTGCCTCTTGAATAGCATTGCCGCCACAGCGTCCTGTTGCGCGCAACTTCGACCACGAGGCTGTCCGAGAGGGCGTTCACGACCGAAACGCCGACGCCATGAAGGCCGCCGGAGGTCGTATAGGCCTTGCCATCGAATTTGCCGCCCGAATGCAGCATGGTCATGATGACCTCGAGCGCGGACCTGTCCTTGAACTTCGGGTGGGGATCGACCGGGATGCCGCGTCCATTGTCGATGACCGTCAGAAAGCCGTCCTCTCGCAGCTCGACCTCGATTCGCGAGGCATGGCCCGCGACCGCTTCATCCATGGCGTTGTCGAGCACCTCCGCAAAGAGATGGTGCATCGCCTGGTCATCGGTCCCCCCGATATACATGCCGGGACGCTTTCGGACGGGCTCGAGGCCTTCCAGCACCTCGATGTCCTTGGCCGTATAGTCGCCGCCGAAAAGATCGGAGGCCTCGGTTTTTCTCGCTTTCGCCATGTTCGCTCAGGGTGGGGTGCGGATGCTTGCACAAGCCATGGTTCCGCGCTCAGGGTCAATCGGCCGGCAGGCTGCGCCGGAACCGCAGCCGTTGAGCGATGACCCGGAGGAACCCGATGAACAAAGCCGCCATCTGTCTTTGGTACGACCGCGACGCCGAGGAAGCCGCGCGCTTCTACGCCCGCACATTTCCCGACAGCGAGGTCGGAGCGGTGAGCCGCGCGCCCAGCGACTATCCGGGGGGCAAGAAGGGGGATCCTCTGGTCGTCAATTTCACCATATTGGGGGTCCCTTGCATCGGTCTCAACGGCGGCCCCAGGTTTCCCCATAGCGAAGCCTTCTCCTTCCAGGTGACGACCGGAAATCAGGAAGAGACGGATCGCTACTGGAGCGCCATCGTCGGAAACGGGGGCCAGGAAAGCGCCTGCGGCTGGTGCAAGGACAGGTGGGGCGTCTCGTGGCAGATCACGCCCCGCATCCTCACCGAAGCGCTGGCCGCCGGCGGCGAGACGGCGCGCCGCGCCTTCGAGGCGATGATGCCCATGCGCAAGATTGACGTCGCGGCGATCGAGCGCGCGATTCGAGGCGTCTGATCACGCCGCGGGCAATTCCACAATGAAGCGCGCGCCGAGGCGCGCGCCGGTGGGGTCGTCGGGATCAGCGAGCCGGTTCTCCGCATGGATGCGCCCGCCATGCGATGCGACGATCTGCCGGCAGATGGCGAGGCCAAGTCCCGAATTGTTGCCAAAGGCCGAGCCGGCCGGCCGCTTGGTGTAGAAGCGGTCAAAAACCTTTTCGAGCGAGTCTGGAGGTATGCCCGGCCCGTCGTCCTCGACGACGCCAACGAGCGTTCCGTCGGCGCGTGCAGCAAGACTGACGCGGACTTCGCCGTCCCGAGGGCTGAAGGAGCGGGCGTTGTCGATAAGATTACGGAATACCTGCCCGAGCGCGCCAGGGTTGCCGAGGAGATAGAGCGGCGCGCCGCCGGGATCGAAAGACACGCGCGCTTCGCCTTCTTTCATGGTCGTCGCATAGATATCGACGACATCGCCAATGAGCTTGCGGAGATCCACCGCCGTGCGCGCGCCGCGCGCGAGTTCGGCGTCGAGACGCGAAGCATTGGAAATATCCGTAATCAGACGGTCCATGCGCGCCACGTCTTTCTTGATGACGCTCATGAGCTTTTCGCGCGCCTCGGGGGCCTTGGCGATATCGAGCGTTTCGACGGCGCTTCTGATAGAGGTGAGCGGGTTCTTCAGCTCATGCGCCACATCGGCCGCGAAACTCTCAATGGCGTCAATGCGCTCATAGATGGCCTTGGTCATGGAGCGGAGCGAAGCCGACAATTCGCCGATCTCGTCGCGACGATGCGTGAAGTCGGGGATGCGGGTGCGGCCGGCGACGGCAAGGCCCTCGCGCACCTTGTCGGAAGCGAGCGCCAGTTGTCGGATGGGTTGCGCAATCGCGGCGGTGAGCAGCAGAGAGGTCAAGATGGCGGCTGTCGCGGCGAGGCCGAAAAAGGGAAGGATGGCGCGGCGCGTCTCATCGACCACCTTGTCGATGCCGCCGGCCTCCGCAGTGACGACGCCGTAGATCGCCTGCACCTTGCGTATGGGCACGGAGACGGACGCGACAAGCTCTCCATTCTCGTTGAGGCGCACGGACGCGGCCCCGCGGTCATTCGCGAAGGGCGAAGAGGCCATGGCCTCGGCGATCTCGCCCTCGACAGAACGGCGCGCCGCGGCCCGCCGATAGCCGCTCGATAGTGCGTCTCTCAGAAGTTCCGGGAGGCGACGCGTCAGGGCGGCGAGGGCCCCTCCGGCGCCGGGGTTTTCGATGGGCCGCATCTCCTCGACGACGATCTGGTCGCGTCTCAAGACGACGTCCTCGACGAGAAGCGCCGAGGCGTCGCGGACCACGCCCTTGCCCGCGGGCGCGCGGTAAACTCTGACCCGACCCTCAAAGCTGTCCCAGACACGGTTGAAGACGTCGGTGACGAACGCCTCGTTGAGCGTCAATCCGCAGATTTCATTGGCGGCGCCGGCGGCGGCCGCAGTCTCCGCGTCGGCCTCGCCGCAGGCGTCTGCGTCAATCGCCGTCTGGGCGAGAATGTCGGCGAAAAGCTGCGCCTGCGCGCGCACCCCCTCGAGCTTGGCCGCAATGAGGCCGTCGCGATACTGCGTGAGGCCGAAAGATCCAAGGAGGAGGATGACGAGTCCGATCAGGTTCGCGAGGACGATCGTGATCGTCAGCCGCGAGATGGACAGGGCGCCCGCACGGCGCTTCTTGCCGGCGCTTTCCGCCATCAGGCGCCGGTCCTCGTCCGATCAGACTTCGTTGTATTTGTAGCCGAC
>CAYTVQ010000261.1:0-3701 GCA_964441615.1 uncultured Caulobacterales bacterium
CGAAGGAAAATCTATTGCCGAATGTGAAGGGTCTAAGGGGCCCGTTCTCCTGCCTCAACAAGGCGCGCTACGGCATTTCCTGGGGCGCCATGGGCGCGGCGGAGTTCTGCTGGATGGCGGCGCGCGATTACGCGATGGAGCGCGTCGTGTTCGGCAAGCCGATCGCCGGGACGCAGCTCGTGCAGAAGAAGCTCGCCGACATGCAGACGGAGATCGCGCTTGGCCTTCAGGGCAGCCTCGCGCTCGGGCGCCTCATCGATTCCGGCGCCTATGTCCCGGAAGCGATCTCGCTCATGAAGCGGAACAATTGCGGCAAGGCGCTGGAGATCGCGCGCGTCGCCCGCGACATTCACGGCGGCAACGGCATATCGGACGAATATCACGTGATGCGCCACGTGATGAATCTCGAGACCGTCAATACCTATGAAGGCACGCATGACATCCACGCCCTCATTCTCGGGCGCGCCATGACGGGCCTGCAGGCGTTTCAGTAGGACGAGGGCTATCCGGCGCGGCTGTAGTGCCGCCGGTTCGGCCGGGCCTTGATCGCGAGATCGCGCGCCTTTTCATTCGCTTTCTCGGCTTCGCGGAAGAGCTGATATTCTCCGGATTTCAGCTGTGCCGGCCAGCCCGCCGATGCGGCTTTGACGCCGTAATGGCCGGCGGCCTGCCGCGTGAAGAAGGGATTGTTGAGATGCGGGCGCGCGAGTGCGCAAAGGTCGGCGCGGTCCGCCGCGATGATCGTATTGATCTGTTCGGGCAGCGTGATGTCGCCGACGGCGATGGTCGCAATGCCGACCGCATTCTTTACGAATTCCGCGAAAGGCGTCTGCCACATACGGCCATAGACGGGCTTCTGCCAGGGCACTGTCTGGCCTGACGAGCAGTGGATGATGTCGGCGCCCGCATCCTTGAAGGCGCCGGCGATGATCCTGAGATCCTCGAGCGTGAGGCCGCCTTCCGCCCAGTCGCTGCACGAAAGGCGCACGGAGACAGGCCGGTCGGCCGGAAATTCTGCGCGGATGGCGGCGAAGACCTCGACCGGAAAGCGCGCGCGCCGCGCGGCGGCGCCGCCATACTCGTCACCGCGCCGGTTGGCGAGCGGCGAGAGGAAGCTCGCCAAGAGATAGCCATGCGCGCAATGAAGTTCGAGCATGTCGAAACCGGCGCGGGCGCCGCGCCGCGCCGCACCCGCGAACTCGGCGACCACGCGGTCCATCTGGCCGCGGGTCATTTCGGCCGGAATGTCGCTGACGCCTGCGAGATAGGGGAGGGGCGAGGCCGAGATGAGCGGCCAGTTGTCCCTGGCAAGCGGGCGGTCCTCGCCTTCGGCCGGAATCCTCGTCGAGCCCTTGCGCCCGGCATGGCCAAGCTGGAGCGCGACCTTCGCCGGAGAATTTCCGTGTATGAATTTGACGAGCTCGGTCCACTGGCTTTCCTGCCGGTCGTTCCAGAGACCGGCGCAGGCCGGCGTGATGCGCGCGTCCGGCGTCGGGCAGGTCATCTCGGTGAAGATGAGGCCGGCGCCGCCGAGCGCCCGCGCCGCGTAATGGGCGAAATGCCAGTCGGTCAGATCGCCGGCTTCGGCGCTGTATTGCGCCATGGGGGCGAGGGCGACGCGGTTCGGGATCGTCACGCCCCGCAGGTCGAAGGGCGTGAACATCGGCGTCGGTCGCGCGGCCGCGACGCGACGGCGCGTCTTCGCTTCGTAGCGGGCGTAGAATTCCTGCTCGACCTCTTCGAGGAATGAGGCGTCGCGGAGCTTCAGATTGTCCCAGGTGACGGACTTGCCGCGCGACATCAGAGAGAAGGCGAACTCCATCGGCGCCTTTCCCCAGTGTACGGGCATGTCCTCGAACCATTTGAGCGAAACCTGCGCATTGTGCTGCGTGATCTCAACCGGCGTCCGGCGTTCCTTCTCATAGGCGGCGAAGGCCGCCGCGATGTTGCGACTGTGCGCCACGACGGCGTTCGCGAGCGCGATCGCGCATTCCATCGCAAGCTTGGTGCCCGAGCCGATCGACCAGTGCGCGGTCGCCTTGGCGTCGCCGAGAAGCACCATCCTCGAATGGCTCCAGCGCGCGCAGGAGATGGTCGGGAAATTCCGCCAGATCGAGCGGTTGGTCAGAAGGCGGTGGCCCTTGAGGTCTTCGGCGAAGACTTCCTCAAGAAAGCGCGCGCTCTGCGCCTCGCTCATGTGGCCAAGACCGCTGGCGGCCCAGCATTCGGGCGTCGTCTCCATCACCCAGGTCGAGCGGCCTTCCTCATACTGATAGGTATGCGCGCAGAAAGGTCCGTGCTCTGTCATGCGGAAGAAAAACGTGAACGCGTCGAGCGGGCGGGTCGAGCCGAGCCACGCGAACCTGTTGCGCTGCTCGATGATGCTGACGCCGAACTCGCTGGCGAAGCGCTGCCGGATGGGGCTGTTCACGCCATCCGCGACAACGACGATATCGCGGTCCGCGAAACGCGCCTCCACGCTCGCCGCATCGACCGCTTGTTCGAAATGCAGGCGCACGCCGACGCCACGGCAGCGGGTCTGGAGGATGTCGAGCAGGCGCTTGCGCGAGCAGCCGGCGAAGCCGTTGCCGCCGACAATGGTGCGCCGCCCTTCGTGCTCGATGACAATGTCGGACCAGTAGGCGAAGGAGTCGCGGACGAGGTCGTAGGATTGCGGGTCGGCGCTCAGGAACTCATCGAGCGTCTCGTCAGAGAAGACGACGCCGAAGCCGAAAGTGTCGTCGGCGCGGTTCTGTTCGTAGACGTCGATCTCGGCGTCAGGCAGGCGCTTTTTCGTCAGCAGCGCGAAATAGAGCCCGCCCGGGCCGCCGCCGATGACCGCAATTCTGAGGGGCGCGCTCATGCGGGTCTATTCCGCCACCACGGCGGTCGTTTCGATCTCGACCCTTGCTGCATCCTCGACGAGACCTTTCACTTCAACGACGGCCATGGCCGGGAAGACCTTGCCGAATACCTCGCGCCAGGCGGCGCCGATCTCGGGCTGCGCGGCGACATAGTCGCGCTTGTCCGTGACATAGCAGGTCATACGGACGATGTCCGACGGCGCCGCGCCGGCCTCGGCGAGAATGGCGCGGGTGTTGAGCAGCGCCTGGCGGAACTGTCCGGCGAGATCCATGGCTTCGAACTTCTCCTCGGCGGTCCAGCCGACGACGCCGGCCGTGAAGACCATCCGTCCGGAGGCGGCGATTCCGTTGGCGTAGCCCTTCGGGCGCGGCCAGCCGGGCGGCTGGAGAATTTTTCGCGTCATGATTTCCGATTCGGTTCGAGGTGCTGGCGGGCGATCACGATCTTCTGCACTTCGGAAGCGCCTTCATAGATGCGCAGCGCCCGGATCTCGCGATAGAGCTCCTCCACCTTGACGCCCTTCTTCACGCCAAGCCCGCCGAAGAGCTGCACCGCATTGTCGATGACGCGCTGCGCGGATTCAGTTGCAAAGAGCTTCGCCATCGCCGCCTCGCGCGTCACGCGCTTCTTCTGCGCGTCCTTGGTCCAGGCCGCGCGGTAGACGAGCAGCGCCGCCGCGTCGATATCGAGCGCGCTCTCGGCGATCATCCCCTGCGCGATCGGCTGGTCGGCGAGGGTCGCGCCGAACATAGGCCGGGAGAGCGCGCGCGCGATCGCCTCGTCGAGCGCGCGGCGCGCGAGGCCGAGCGCGGCGGCGCCGACGGTCGAGCGGAAGA
>CAYTVQ010000262.1:0-3678 GCA_964441615.1 uncultured Caulobacterales bacterium
CAAGGTCGCTCATCTTCTCGAATCAAGGCGGGCGAGAAGTTCTGCTGCGAATTGGGCAAGGGTGTCGTCGCGGGCGCCCATGACGACAAGGCGGTCGCCGGAGCGCGCCTGTTCAAGAAGGGCTTCGCCGCATTCGGCCCGCGTCTCGAAACTGACCGCCAAGCGCCCGCGCGACACGATATCGCCGACGATGTCCCGGCTTGAAACGGAGCGATCGGCCGTGCCGCCGAAATAGACCGGCTCCGGCATCGCCAGAATGTCGCTGGAGGCAAGATGATCGGCGAAGGTTTCGACAAATTCCGCGCGCATCTTCTTAAGCGGCCCGAAGCCATGCGGTTGAAAAAGCACGAGCAGCCGCCCCGGAAACTCGTGCAGCGTGCGCAAAGAGGCGGCGATCTTGTCCGGGTTATGCGCGAAATCATCGATGACGACGACGCCTGCCTTCTCACCGACAAGTTCGAGGCGCCGGGAGACGCCAGCGAAATCTGAAAGCGCCGCTGCGGCCTCGGCGAAGGGAACGCCGGCGGTTGATGCTGCGGCGATGGCGGCCAGCGCATTTGAAACATTGTGACGTCCGGGCGCCCTGAGATCGACGCGCGCCATCGCCCCGCTGCGCCGGTCGATCGCCTCGAAGGCGACGCCGAAAGGCCGCGGGGCGATGGACGCGGCGCCATAGTCGGCGGCCTCGCTGAGCAGCGAATAGGTCAGCGCCGTCCTGGCGCGCGGCCGCAACGCAACGGTCTCGGCATTGTCGAGATTGAGCACGGCGGCGTCCGCCTTGCCGAGAAAATCGCCGAACAATCGGCGCAGCTCCTCCATGGATTTGTGATCCAGCGCGACATTGTTGAGGACTGCGATGGTCGGCGCGTAAAGCGCGATGGAGCCGTCGCTCTCGTCGAGTTCGCTCACGAAGACGCCGCCGTCTCCGACGAGAGCGCTGGCGAAGAGCCTGTCCGGCCCGGAGAAGTTCTTCATCACCGCGCCGTTCATGACCGTCGGCGCGCGCCCCGTCACATGGAGAATCCAGGCGATCATGGCAGTGGTCGTCGATTTTCCCGACGTGCCGGCGACGCCGATTCTGACGGGCGCCGCATTGAAAAGTTCGGCGAGAAGCTCCGGGCGCCGCAAGATCTTCGCGCCTACTCGGCGCGCGGCGACCATGTCGGCGACCGTTTCCTCGACGGCGGCCGAAGCAACGACGATCTGATCGGGCGAGACGACGCCGCTCCCATCCTGCAGGTGCAGGCCGACGCCCTGGGCGCGCAGATACTCGAATTTCGCGGCGAGGCGCCCCTGGTCGAGGGCCCGGTCCGATCCCTCGACCTCATGCCCAGCCCCCTTGAGAATCAGCGCCAGCGGCAGCATGCCGCTGCCTCCGACGCCGATGAGGAAATAGCGCTTCGCGACCTTCATGGTTGCGTGGCTATAGCTTGAATCGGGAAACAATGCGTCAAGGGTGACGCGCGGTCCTAAGCGGCAAGCAGATGCGCCCGCAGCGGCTCGCGGGGGGCCGCTGGAACGCTCTTGGCGTAACCGATGCGGACGAGCATCTGGACGATGCCGCCGCCCGAGGCCAGCAGTTCATGAATGCGCCGATAGGGCTCGGCCATTTCGGGAAATTCCTGCAGCGCCTGGCTCAAGGGATGGAAGGCGAGCCCCTCTCTCGTCGCGGCGAGCTGCATGCGCACCCAGCTGCGCCCGGCTTCGATCTGGTCGCCGCGCGAATTCGTGCTGGTGGTCGTGAAGAGGAAGGCCGGCGTCGCGGCGATCGCTGCTGAATAGGCGGCCTGCGTTTGTTCGTAGGCGGTCGATTTGGGATCGTCCATCCTCTCGGGCGTCAAAACCCCAGCCGCCCCGAGCGCCTCAAGCATCGGACCCCCGAGCGCGATTCCGTAAGGTCTCTCTTCGATCTCCCTCTTGCCGACCCGGGTCACTGCGATGGTTTCCCGGCGCGTGCGGTCGAGACCCCACTCGATGCGCCAGGCTTCGTCGGCGAGCCGTTTCACCCCGGCGATCCGGGCCTCGTCGGCTCCGGCCACGGCGTCGGCGAAGACGCCTGGGACCGTCGCGGCCTTGATCCGGTCTATGAGGGCGCCGTCGATCCGGCGCGCCTCAAATGGACTTCGGTTAGTGCGGCGTTGAAGCGCGAACCCAAAGAGGGGATCGCGCTCAGTGACAGCGCCTGGGACGAGCCGCACCCGCGCGATCGGACGTCCGTCGAGATGGGGCCGCGGCTCGCCCTCGGGGAAGAGCGCGATCTCGGCGCCGACGCCTTTCTCCGCGGCGGCCTGTCGGAAAAGCTCAAGAAAAGCCCCGAAACCGACGACGATCTGCCGATTGTATGGATCGGTCTCGGGGAGGAGGCGGGACCTGTCCGCATACAGGGTGAACGAGTCCTCGCCTTCCAGGCGCACGCGCCAAGGCTGCATGTTGTGCGGATTGGGGGCGAGAATTGCATAGGCGAGCGCGTCGAGGCGGGCGTCGCCGAAGCCTTTTGCCGCCGCACCCCATGGAGCGCGCGCAGCCCTTGGCGCGCGTGTCAGCGCCCAACCCGCCGCCCCGGCGGCCGTCAGCAGAAGGGCGGCGCCGCCGATCCTCAACACGCCCCGCCGGCTCGCCATTGTCATGCACCCGCGATTCTTGCTACCTGATCTTATCGCGCGGACGCGCTTTTACGCCAGATTCAATTCTGCGATCTAAGGCTTGCGCGCCCGGAAAAAGGCAGGGGAGTTTCATGAAGAAATCGATCATGGCCGCGGGCGCGGCCGTAGTTGCCGCCGCAGTTTGTACAGCGCCGGTTCTGGCTAAGGAAAAGCGCGTCGATAATGAGCGTGGCTCGACCAAGAATGTCGAGCTGCCGCAATGCGCCAAGAGCCTCGGCACGGTCGCGATCACCGACGGCGACGGCCATGGATGGGCGGCCTATAATCTCGGAGCTCCTTCCGTGCTGCTGAAGGCGTTCGTGTCAAAGTCGGGCTGCTTCAAGCTCGTCGATCGGGGCGCCGGCATGACGGCGCTCGAAAAGGAGCAGGCTCTCGCCGCCAGCGGCAATCTGCAGCGTAAATCCAATGTCGGCGCAGGCCAGGTCAAGGCTGCCGACTATGTGCTGGTCGCCGACATCGCGAACACCGACTCCAATGCGGGCGGCAGCGCGGTCGGGGGCGTCGCGGGCGCAGTGGTCGGCGGGCGCGTCGGCGGCCTTCTTGGCGGCATCAAGACGAAGCGCGTGGAGGCGCAGACCGTCCTGACCCTGATGAATGTGCGCACGTCGGAAATCGAGGCGACCGCGGAAGGCTCGGCCTCGAAGAAGGATATCGGCTTTGCGGCAGGCGCCGGCTATGGCTTTGGCGGCGCGGTCGGCGGCGGCTACGAGGACACCGAAGTCGGCAAGGTCGTCACTTACGCCTTTCTTGACGCCTATCGCCAGGTTGTCGGCCAGCTCGGCGGGCTCCCCGCCGATGCGTCGGCTGCAGCGCCCAAAGAAGCGTTCAAGGTGAGCGCGAGCAAGGTCACGATGCGCCGCTCGCCCTCAGCCTCATCGAGCGCGGTGCGCGAACTTGAGCAGGGCGACATGGTCTACCCCCTCGGCGCCACGGAAGGCATGTGGTGGGAGATCGAGGACGAGAACGGCAATGCCGGCTGGGTCGAAAACGACAAGCTGAAGCCGGTGAAATAGCG
>CAYTVQ010000263.1:0-3653 GCA_964441615.1 uncultured Caulobacterales bacterium
ATAGGCCGGCACGAAGCCCGGAAAGGCGAAGGCGTTTTCGAGCCCCTCGTCCTTCGCGACCTGGCGGATGTTGTTGCCGTAGTCGAGGGTCGGCACGCCGTCGTTCCAGAAGCCGACCATGGCGGCGACATGCTCGCGGATCGAGGCGCGCGCGGCGCGATCGACGGCTTGTGGGTCGCGCTCGCGCTTCTCGCGCCATTCGCCGAGCGTCCAGCCCTTCGGCAGATAGCCGTTGATGGTGTCGTGCGCGCTCGTCTGATCGGTGACGATATCCGGCTTCACGCCGCGGCGGCGCAACTCCGGAAAGACATCCGCCGCATTGCCGAGGAGGCCGACCGATTTCGCCTCGCCCGCCTTCGTCCAGCGCGCGATTTTCGCCAGCGCCTCGTCCAGCGTGTCGGCGCGCTCGTCGACATATTTCGTCCGTAGACGGAATTCGATCTTGGCGGGATCGCATTCGACGGCCAGGCAGGACGCGCCGGCCATGGCCGCGGCGAGCGGCTGCGCCCCGCCCATGCCGCCAAGCCCGGCAGTCAGGATCCACTTGCCCTTAAGACGGCCGCCGTAATGGCGCCGCCCGGCTTCGACAAACGTCTCATAGGTGCCCTGAACGATGCCTTGCGTCCCGATATAGATCCAGGAGCCCGCCGTCATCTGGCCGTACATCATGAGGCCTTTGGCGTCGAGCTCGTTGAAATGGGACCAGGTCGCCCATTTCGGCACAAGGTTGGAATTGGCGATCAGCACGCGCGGCGCGTCCTTGTGCGTTTTGAAAACGCCGACCGGCTTGCCGGACTGCACGAGCAGCGTCTCGTCCTCTTCAAGACGCTCCAGCGTCTCGACGATTTTGTCGTAACACGCCCAGTCGCGGGCCGCCCGCCCGATGCCGCCATAGACGACGAGCGTCTCCGGGTGCTCGGCGACGTCCGGCGAGAGATTGTTCATCAGCATGCGGATGGGCGCCTCGGTCGTCCAGTATTTGGCGCGCTTCTCCGGCCCCTTGCGCGGGCGCACTTCGCGGGCGTTGCGGAAACGGTCGTTCATTTGTCGTCTTCCCTCCTCGCCCGCGTGATCGCCTGCAGGATGCGCTCGCGCGCCGCATCGAGCGGCGCCCATTCGCCGACCTGCGCGCCTTTCCCCGGTTCGAGATCCTTATAGTGACGGAAGAAATGCGCGATCTGCTCGACGAGCAGCGGCGGCAGGTCGCGATGCGTCTTGACGTCCCTGTAGAAGGGATTGAGCGCATCCACCGGCACGGCGAGGATCTTCTCATCGACGCCTTTCTCGTCCGACATCAAGAGCACGCCGACGGGGCGCGAGCGGATGACCGCACCAGCGATCACCGGCATCGGCGTCACGACGAGAATGTCGAGGGGGTCGCCGTCCTCGGCGAGCGTCCCCGGAATGAGCCCGTAATTGCTCGGATAGATCATCGAGGTGTGGAGGAAGCGGTCTACGAATAAGGCCCCCGACGCCTTGTCGAGTTCGTATTTCACGGGGAGGCCGCCAAAGGGAATCTCGATGAAGGCGTTCACCTCGTCCGGCGGGTTGCGCCCCGGCGGGATCTCGCGGATGTCCATTACTTCTCCTCTCCGTCGATGAAGACGCGCTCCGGCCCTTCGCCGCCGATCCAGTACACGATTTCAGCCGGACGCCCGATGCGCCAGACGCAGAAGTCGGCCTTCTTGCCGATGGTCAGCGTGCCGATCTCCCAGTCAAGGCCCAGCGCCGCCGCGGCGTTGCGCGTCATGCCGGCGAGCGCCTCCTCGGGCGTCAGGCCGAAGAAGGTCGCGGCCATGTTCATGACAAGGCGCGGCTCCCACAGGGGCGAGGAGCCCGGATTGAAGTCGGAGGCGACGGCCATGCGCACCTTGTGCGAGCGCAGGAGATCGACCGGCGGCTTCTTCGTTTCCTTGAGGAAATAGAAGGCGCCCGGCAGCAGAACGGCGACCGTCCCCGAGCGCGCCATCGCCGCGATGTCGGCGGCGTTCGCATATTCGAGGTGATCGGCGGAAAGCGCCGAATACTGCGCGGCGAGCCCGGCCCCGCCGAGGTCCGAAAGCTGTTCGGCATGCAGCTTCACGGGGAGGCCGCGCGCCCGCGCCGCATCGAACAGCGCGCGCACCTCATCCGGCAAAAAGCCGATGCCTTCGCAGAATGCGTCAACCGCATCGACAAGGCCGCGCGACGCGGCCATCTCCAGCATGTCGTCGGCGGCGTGGCGCACATAGCTGCGCCGGTCGTCGGCATATTCCGGCGGCAGCGCATGCAGCGGCAGAAAGGTCCGCTGCGCGCGCACGCCGACCGCCTTCGCTGCGGCGGTTCCAGCCTCCAGCATCCTGATCTCGCTGCGCGCGTCGAGCCCATAGCCGGACTTGAACTCAAGCGTCGTCACGCCGGCGCGCAGCATCCCGAGCATGCGCGAGGCGGCCAGGCGCGTCAGCTCTTCGAGCGAAGCCTCGCGCGTCGCCCTGACGGTCGAGAGAATGCCGCCGCCGGCGCGCGCAACATCGGCATAGCTTGCGCCCGAGAGCCGCATCTCGAATTCCTGCGCGCGATCGCCCGCGAAAACGAGATGCGTGTGGCAGTCGATGAGGCCCGGGGTGATCCAGGCGCCGCCGAGGCGGACGACCTTCGCGGCGACCTTTTCCGGCGGCCCCGGAAGGTCAGCGCGCGGCCCTGCGAAAGCGATTCGTTCATCCTTCAGGGCGAGCGCGCCATCCCTGATCGCGCCATAGGGCGCCGCGTTGGCGGCTTCCAGCGTCGCAAGATGGGCGTCGATATAGAGGGCGTCGAACATCATGGTATCGGCGTTTGCGCGAATGCGTCTATAAGGCGTTTGTCGCTTTCACGCATTGACTTCATCCACGTCGCATCATGCAAGATTGCATTCGAAAATCTTACTGCCGCTCACCCCGGCGAACGCCGGGGCCCAGACTCTTTCTCGCGTCCGGCGCCGTTGCCCTGATTCCGGATCCCGGCTTTCGCCGGGATGAGCGGGCGTGGGGCGCATTTTCCGGACAAAAGGGAATGCGGCCATTCTGCAATGGGCTGCCGGGATGCAGAATGCCATGATTGCGGAACACTCCGAAAACCGCTCCTGGCGCTCGATCGCCGACCTCATGGGCCCGGCGCTCGCCCATATCGCCTTTCTCGGCGCGCCCCTGAACGAAAAATCGCTGACGCCAGGACGCTGCGACCTCGCGCCCAAAGTCGTGCGCGAGACGCTGCGCCGCTTTTCCGTCTATGACCTCGAATCGCGGACTGACCTTTCGGGCCTTCGCATCCGCGACTGCGGCGACGTCGCGCTCAAGACGCGCGCGCCGGAAGAAGCATTCGAGCCGCTCGCCGACGCAGCGCGCGACGCCTATGGCGCCGAACTCACTCTCATCATCGGCGGCAATAATGCGGTGACGCGGCCGGGCGTGAGGGCCCTTGGCGATCTTTCCCGCGTCGGACTCGTGACGCTCGATGCGCATTTCGACCTGCGCGACACCGATGGCGGCCTCAACAACGGCAATCCCGTGCGTGCGCTGATGGAAGACGGCCTTCCGGGAAAGAACATCGTGCAGATCGGCCTTGCGCCATTCGCCAATACGCGGCGCATGCATGAGTTTGCAGAGTCGCATAGCGTCGATATTCACACTGCATCC
>CAYTVQ010000264.1:0-3633 GCA_964441615.1 uncultured Caulobacterales bacterium
CTTCGCGCCCTCTCCCGCCATTCCCTCACCCCCTGCCCCTCTCCCGCTTCAAAGGGCGGGAGAGGGGGAACTTCACACCTATTCGCCTCGCAATCCCGCAGAAACGGCCGAGCCTCGGCGCAGCACAGGCGTCATCGCCGCCAACGCCCTCGCTTGCCGGGGCGTGCGCGCCTCTGCATGATCGCGCGCAAGGAGACCTACTCATGATCGGGCCATCGCCCAAGCCGGGCATCGGACGCATAGACCCTTACGTCGCCGGCAAAGCGGCAGGCGTCAGGCCGGGGCCGGTCGTCAAGCTGTCGTCAAATGAAAATGCGCTGGGGGCCGGCCCGCGCGCCATCGAGGCTTTCGAGGCCGCACGCCGCGCGCTGCACCGGTACCCCGATCCGCAGGCGTCGGAATTGCGCGATGCGCTGGAAATCGCGCTTGCGAATGCGCTCGAGATGACGGGGTGATGCGTGTCCGGTTTGCGCGGTTCCGCGAAAGATGCGCTCGCCGCGGCAAGGCGCGTCGTCGTGAAGGTCGGCTCGGCGATCCTTGTCGATGGCGAATGCGTGCGCGAGGCCTTCCTTGGGTCGCTCGCCGCCGACATCGCCGCATTGCGCGCGCGCGGCGTCGAGGCGACCGTTGTCACCTCGGGAGCGATCGCGCTGGGGCGCGGGCGACTGGGACTTAAAGGTTCCCTGCGGCTCGAGGAAAAGCAGGCGGCGTCGGCGGCAGGACAGGCGGCTCTGGTGCAGGCCTGGCAGCGCGCCTTTGATGCGCATGGGGTCATTGTCGCACAACTGCTCCTGACGCTCGACGATACGGAGAACCGGCGGCGCTATCTCAATGCACGCGCGACCTTTGCGACCCTGCATGAGCTCGGCGCCCTGCCGCTCGTCAATGAGAACGACACCATCGCGACAGCTGAGATCCGCTATGGCGACAATGACCGGCTCGCCGCGCATGCCGCACATATCGCGGGCGCCGATCTGCTTGTGATCCTGTCCGACATTGACGGCGTCTATAGCGCTGATCCGCGCGCCGATCCGTCGGCGCAGCGCCTTGCCCTCATTGAGCGCATCACGCCCGATGTCGAACGCGCCGCGGCGGGACCGAACGCGGCGGCGGGCGTCGGCTCGGGCGGCATGGCGTCGAAGATCGCCGCCGCCAAGATCGCGGGCCTCGCCGGCGTCGCGACCGTCATCGCCAGCGGCGCCATTGAGCATCCGCTGCGCCGCATCGCCGAAGGCGGGGCCGCGACGCTCATCCTGGCGTCGGCCAGCGGCGAAAGCGCCCGCCGGCAATGGATCGCGGGCCGCCTGAAGCCCGTCGGCAGGATCGTGATCGATGCGGGCGCGGCGCGCGCGCTCACGGCCGGATCCAGCCTCCTTCCTGCAGGGGTCAGGGCCGTCCATGGCGACTTCCGGCGCGGCGACGCCGTCACAGTTGCAGATGATGAGGGGCGAATCCTCGGGCAGGGTCTTGCGGCCTTTGATGCCGACGAAGTGCTCCTGATTGCGGGCAAGCGGTCTGAGGACATCGAAGCGATCATCGGATACCGGCGGCGCCCCGCCGTGATCGAGCGCAACGATCTCGTTCTCCTTGGAGCCTGACGCGATGGACGAAGCATACACGCAACTTGGAGTGCGGGCGAAGACGGCTGCGCGCGCCATGGCGCGGGCGACGACAGAATGCAAGAACGCCGCGCTTCGCGCCGCGGCGCGGCGCGTGCGCGAAGACGCCGCCTGTATTCTTTCCGTGAATGCGCGCGAGGTCGCGGCGGCGGGAGGCGAAACGCCGGCTTTCATCGACCGGCTGTCCTTGAACGCAGCGCGCATCGAGGCGATGGCCGTCGCGATCGAAGACGTCGCCGCGCTGCCCGACCCGGTCGGCGAAACGCTGGCGCGATGGACGCGCCCCAATGGCCTCCTTTTCGAGCGTGTCACGGTTCCGATCGGCGTCATCGCCGTCATTTATGAGAGCCGCCCCAATGTGACGCTTGATGCGGCGGCGATCGCGCTCAAGGCCGGCAACGCCGTGATCCTGCGGGGGGGAAGCGAGTGCTTTGAGACGTCGCGGGCGCTCGCCCGGCTTTTTCGCGCTGCGCTGCCGGAAGAGGGCCTGCCGCCGGACGCCGTGCAGTTCGTCGAGACGCGCGATCGCGCCGCCGTCGGCGCGCTGCTTTCCGGCCTCGACGGCGCGATCGACCTCGTGATTCCGCGCGGCGGCAAGTCGCTGGTCGCCCGGGTGCAAAGGGAAGCGCGGACGCCCGTGCTCGGCCATCTTGACGGCGTCTGCCACGTCTATCTCGACGCCGGAGCGGACATCGATAAGGCGGTCGCCGTCACGGTGAACTCAAAAATGCGCCGGACAGGCGTGTGCGGCGCCGCCGAAACGCTGCTCATTGACCGCGCGCGCCTTGCAGATCTCTGGCCGCCGGTCGCCGCCGCACTGCGGGCGCGCGGCTGCGAGATTCGCGGCGATGCTGCGCTATGCACGTTGGATCCCGGCGTCGCGGCCGCGTCAGAAGACGATTGGTATACAGAATATCTGGCGCCTGTGATCTCGGTTGCGGCGGTCGATGGCGTTCAGGGCGCGATCGCCCATATCGCCCGCTACGGCACCGGACACACCGAGGCTATCGTGACGGAGAATCCCGCCATCGCGCAGCGCTTCCTCGAGGAGGTCGACAGCGCGATCGTGCTGCACAACGCTTCGACGCAGTTCGCAGACGGCGGCGAATTCGGATTCGGCGCCGAGATCGGCATCGCGACCGGACGCCTGCATGCGCGCGGACCGGTCGGCGTCAGGGAGCTCACGACCTACAAGACGGTCGTCCGCGGGGCGGGACAGGTGCGTCCCTGAGGCGCTACAGCGCCGCTGCAATGCGCGCTGCGAGCGCCTTGAGTTTGTCCGAGTCGGCAGGCCCGCCGCCCGCATGGGCGCGCACCGGTCTGCCGGCATAGATCGGAATGACGTGGAAATGCAGGTGGAAGACGGTCTGGCCCGCCTCAGATCCGTTGAACTGCATGATGCGGATTCCGTCCGGCTCCAGCGCCTTCTCGACGGCCCGCGCAATCCTCTGGACGCCAACGATCAGTGTCTTCAGGTCGGCTTCCGGCGCATCAAGAAGAGACGTCGCGCGCGCGCGCTTCGGGATGACGAGCGTGTGACCTTCCGTCTGCGGAAAAATGTCCATGAGGCCGAGCGCGTCGTCGTCCTCGAAGACTTTCACGCACGGCATCTCGCCGCGGATGATCTTCGCGAAGATGTTGTCGGCCTGATAGGCGGGAAGGTTTGTCATCAACTCGTCTCCTCTTGATCGTCTGCGCCGCCTTCGCCGACGGCGGCGAGCAGGTCTCCCGCCAGTTCCGCCTCATCTGCAGGCGCCATAACGCGATAGGCCTTCCTGCCGAGAGAGATGAAGGGCAGGACCGACATGGTCATGGCGTTCGCGATCTCCGCATCGACGCCGTGAGCCTGAAGATAGGAGACGCAGACGCGCGCCTCAGTCTCGCTGGAAAAGGCCGCCACCTCGACGCCGCCGCTCATGGCGCATCCTTCCGGAACGGCGTTTCGCGCCGCATCGCCTCGATCTCGGCTTCTACCCCGGCGCGCTCGCGCGCCAGGTACGCGTCGATGGCGCGG
>CAYTVQ010000265.1:0-3593 GCA_964441615.1 uncultured Caulobacterales bacterium
ACCATCCTGCGCACCATTGCCGGCCTATGGCGGCCTGAGGCGGCGCGCGTCGCGGTCAATGGCGAGACCTGGCTCGACACCGCTTCCGGCGTGAGCGTCGCGCCGCACCGGCGGCATGTCGGAGTCGTGTTCCAGAACTACGCGCTGTTCCCGCACATGTCGGCGCTGGAGAATGTGATGGCGGCGATGCACCAGCGCGCACCGGACCCGAAAGCCGAAGCCGGCCGCCTTCTCGCGCTCGTCAGTCTACCCGGACTTGCGGACCGCAGGCCGGCCCAATTGTCGGGCGGACAGCAGCAGCGGGTGGCGGTCGCGCGCGCCCTCGCCCGCCATCCGCAGGCGCTGCTCCTGGATGAGCCCTTCTCGGCCGTCGATCGCGCGACGCGCGAGGGCCTATACGATGTAATCCTGACACTGCGGGGGCACCTCAGCATGCCGGTGATCCTCGTCACGCACGATGTGAATGAGGCGCAGCTGCTTGGAGACCGAATTGCAGTCATCGAAGGAGGGCGCCTTGTCCGGGAAGGTCCGGCAGGCGAGGTCATGGCGGACCCGCAAGCCCTGCGCGCCATGGGCGTGCGAGAGGCGGCTGCCATGCTGCCCGCCATCGTGGTCGAACGCGACGAAGACGGACTTACGCGCCTCGATTGCGCCGCTGGGGCCCTGTTTCTGCCGGCTATCGACGCGGCGCCTGGCGCGCGCGTCCGTGTGCGGATCATGGCGCATGATGTCGTCCTCGCGCGCCATCGCCCCGAGGGACTTTCCGCGCAGAACATTCTCAAGGGCGAGATCGCCGCGATTGTTCCGGGGACAGGGCCCGGCGTCATCGTGCATGTGCGCATCGGGGATGGCGAAATCCTCGCCCGCATCACGCGTCGCGCCGCCAATCAGCTGCGATTCCAGCCTGGCGAAGTCGTGCACGCCATCGTCAAGTCGCTGTCGGTCGCCCGCGATCATGTCGCCCGGACGCCGCAATGAGCCGAAGCAACGATGTAGTTTTGGGGCCTACCGGTTCAGCGACGCGGCGCTCGCCGCAGCATAGCGCGCGCCCGCGACGTCCTCGACAGGCACCGCCTTTTCGATGGCGGCGATATCCGCCGGCGTCAGCGTGACGCCAAGGGCGCCGACATTCTCCTCCAGGCGGGCGAGCTTCTTCGTTCCGGGTATCGGCGCTATGTGATCGCCTTTCGCCAGCACGAAGGCGAGCGCGATCTGCGCGAGGCTTGCGCGCTTCTCCCGCGCGATCCTCTCGAGCTGATCGACGAGTCTCAGATTCTTCTCAAGCGCGCCGCCCGTGAAACGCGGATTCCCGGCCATGCGGTAATCGTTCTTCCCGAAATCCTTCTCGCTGCGATAGGCGCCAGTGAGAATCCCGCGCCCGAGCGGAGAATAGGCGACGAAGGTGACGCCGAGCCTCCTGCAGAGCGGGATCATCTCCGCCTCCATCTCGCGCGTGACGATCGAATACTCCGACTGCAGGGCCGCGATCGGGTGGATCTCGTTCGCCCGCGTCAGCGTCGCGGCGCTCACCTCAGAAAGGCCGAGCGCGCGCACTTTCCCGGCCTTCACAAGGCCCGCCATCGCGCCGACCGAATCCTCGATGGGCACGGCGGGATCGCGTCTGTGCATGTAGTAAAGGTCGATGACATCGACCCCCAGCCGCTTCAGCGAGGCGTCGCAGGCCTGACGAATGTAGGCGGGATCGTTCGAGAGCCCGGCGACGGACCCGTCAGCATTGCGCTGGATCGCGAACTTGGTGGCGATCACGACATCCTTGCGGCGGCGCTTGAGGAAGCCGGAAAGCTGTTCCTCGTTTCGTCCAGAACCATACATATCGGCGGTGTCGAAAAAGGTGATCCCGCGCTCCAGCGCCTGATCGAGCAGCTTTTCCGCGTCGGCATTTGCGAGCGCGTCGCCATAGAACTCGGCGAGCCCCATACACCCGAATCCGAGGCGCGAGATCTCCAGCCCCGAACGGCCAAGCGGGATCTTTTCCATGGCGGCGCCTCCTGTTGCGTGATGCGCCGTTATCGGCGGATCAGCGGGTTTTGTCACGCCTACGCTGCGCCCGGCAGGAAGAAGTCGGGCCGGCGCGCATAGTCCGCGGTCAGGTCGCCGAGGCGGGCGTAGCCCGAGCGTCCGCCGCTCTCGTTCACGTCGAGCGCCGCCCATCCGTCCGATACGCCCAAAACCCGCACCGAGGCGCCCTTGCGGAAGCGCGGCGTTGCTACTTCCGCAGCCGCCAAGTCCGGCGCGGCGCGCAGCTTTGCATCATGCGAGGCGACGAAGCGACGAACGCTGACAACGCCCTCCGAGGCCGCCGCCCGATGCGCGTAGTCCGCTCCCTTCGCGCCCCATTGCCCGAAATCCGCAAAGCGCGGATTGACGATATTGGCGTCGATGGCGAGCGCTCCGATGCGGGTTTCGAGCGCGCTTTGAAAGAGCCGCCATCCATTCGCATTGAAATAAGAGGCCGCGCCGCTCCACCCTTGCGGATAGGCGAGCCAGGTCATATCAGCGAGGCCCTCACTTTCGAGGAAGGCGAGCGTCGCGCCCGAGCCATAAGCGCCGATACGGTAGCCGGTCCCAGCAAATGCTCTGCGGACTGACTCGAAATAGCCCGCGATGTCGGCGCGCGCCGCAGCATCGCCCCAGTCGCCATCGACGCCGAAATAGATGGCGCTGCCCTTTGGCTGCTTCTGCGCGACCGCGGCATGCTCGACGGCGTATTCGGCGTCCAGGAGTCCGCGCGCAGCGCTGATGTTCTCGCGCACATTGTTGAAATACTGATAGACGACGCCGATCGAAAATCCCGCGGCGATGAGATCGGAGGCTTCCTCCGGCTTCAGCCGTTTCTCGGGCAGGAAATCCTGCGCCTCGCGCGCATAATAGCGGATGACGGTCCACACGCCCGCCGCCTTCAGTGCGGCAAGATGCGGCCGCACGTCGGACGAGGCGTCGATGACTTTCGGATTGGCGTTGAAATAGGGCCCGGCCGACAGGGGCGTCGGCGCCGGCGTCGCCGTGGTTGCACAGCCGGCGAGCGGCGAGAGCGTCGCAGCGCCAAGGAGCGCGCGGCGGGTGAGGTCGTTTGCGTACCGCATGGTCTTCCCCCCGACGAAAACGGAAGTCTAACCCAATAGGACCCCGGCGGCGACGCTTGATCCGCTCCTCAGGACCTGCCGTCCCACTCAGCAATCTTCGGCGCGACGCGGAAATGCCCCGTCATTTTCCACTCGAACAGCACGTCCTCATGTTTCACGCCGGCGCCGACATTGTGCACGACCATCGGGCGGCCGTGACTTTTTCTCGCCGTCACAATTCCGATATGCGGCAGATAGCCGGCGTCGCCGCGCAGATTCCACGAAACCACGTCGCCGGCCCTGAAGTTGGAAGGCGTTATTGTCGGCACGCGGCGCAATCCTTCGCGACGGAAGAAAGTCTCAAGATTGGGCACGCGACGGTGGTCGATGTTGCGGTCGGGTTTCTTGAGCCCCCAGCGTTTGGGATAGGCGGCGAAGTTCGCCTTCATGTCCTCGTGGACGAGGACCTGGAGGTCGGCGCCGAGTTTCCTCAGCGCCCGGATGATGACG
>CAYTVQ010000266.1:0-3592 GCA_964441615.1 uncultured Caulobacterales bacterium
TCCCCTCTCCCGCGCTTTGAAGCGGGAGAGGGGAAGGGGGTGAGGGCGTTCTGAATCCAGAAACCTGAAACCTGACGCCTGACGCCTGACACCTGAAACCCCCTCACCCCTCGCCCCTCTCCCCCGAAGGCGGGGGAGAGGGGAATGAATCCGCCTGCGGGAGAGGGGAAGGCGTGCGCCTTGAGGCGCTTCATCCGCTTACGGTGCTTCCCTCCCCTCTCCCGCTTGCGGGAGAGAGGGGAAGGAGAGCCGCGCATTCCTCCGTGTACGGCGCCGCGGGCGCCCTCCCCTCTCCCGCGCTTTGAAGCGGGAGAGGGGAAGGGGGTGAGGGCGTTCTGAAACCTGAAACCTGGAACCCCCTCACCCCTGACCCCTCTCCCCCGCAAGCGGTGGAGAGGGGAAGCATCGCCGGGATGAGCGGGGTCGCATGGCCACATTGCGATGGCCCGCGCCGTCCGCATCGGGCAGAAGCGAGGTCGAGCCAGGAGCGCGACCTTGATGCTGACCTTCTCCATCCGCCCCGCGACGCCGGAGGACGCCGCCGCCGTTTCGGCGGTGCTGAAGGCGTCCTATTCCCTCTTCTATCGCGGCTGGTATCGCGACGAGAGTCTCGACCGCGCCCTGCCCGCCATGACGCGCGCCAATCCCGCGCTGCTCGCGTCCGGGACCTATTACGTCGCCGAAAGCGAAGGCCGCATCGTCTCCTGCGGCGGCTGGAGCCGAGACAAGATGGGAGGCCCTCCGACGCCCGGCCTCTTCCACATCCGCCACTTTGCGACGCACCCGGATCATGTCCGCCGCGGCGCGGCGAGCGCCATTCTTGCACGCTCGATCGCCGAAGCGGAGGCGGCCGGCGCGCGCGAACTCGAAGCGCTTTCGAGCCTCCCCGCCGAGCCCTTCTACGCCGGCCACGGATTCAGGACGATGGCGTCCGTCTACGTTCCGATGGCCGGCGCCGCCTTCGCCTGCATGCTCATGCGGCGGCCGTGCGGAGGTCGGGATTGACAGGCGCTAGCGAAAATCCGTATCATGCTAGCATGGCAAGAAAGCAGGTTTCCGCCAAATCCGAGCCGCAGCTCTCCGTGCGCAGCGCGAAGGCGCTCGGTCTTGCGCGGAAGATCGCGGCGGCGGAAGGGCGCTCCTATCCCGAGATCGTCGAGGACGCGCTCGACCTCTATGCGCGCGAAAGCGAGAGACTGGCCGGCGCCGCCAGCGCGGCCTTCTGGGGTCCGATCGATCGCATCATGAAGGAGGGACGCGCGCGCATGCGCGCCGGCGGAACGTCCAATCTCGACGAGTTTTACGACGACGAGGGCCTGCCCGCGTGAGCGTCGTCGATTCTTCGGCGCTGCTCGCCATCTATTTCGATGAACCGGAGGCGGCTGCGTTCAAGGCCGCCATCGCCGAACGCCCTGCACACATTCCGGCGCCGGCCGTCGCGGAAGCCTCGCTCCGCCTCCTTCACCAGGGCCTGCCGCTGCGCGAGACGCAGCGCTGGTTCGACGCGCTTCGTCGGGCCGGCGTGAAGATTGCGGATTTCACGGATAGCATGGCGAGGATCGCGGTCGCAGCGCGCTCCGTCTACAGGAGGCCGCACCGCGCCGCGCTGAACTATGGCGACTGCCTTGTCTACGCCGCCGCCAAGATCCTTGGTGAACCGCTCCTCTGCAAGGGGGACGATTTCCATTACACCGACATAGAGCTTCACCCCGCTTCGCCCCGTCCGCTGCGGATGGCGCGGAATGTTCGCGTCGCCCGTATCGCAAAGGATGGAACCGTCAATGCCGGCTGAAGGCAGCCTCTCCTCCATGACCGGTTTCGCCCGCACGGAAGGCGCCGAGGGCGCGCGGCGCTGGGCGTTCGAAGCAAAGAGCGTCAACGGGCGCGGGCTCGAGCTGCGCTTTCGCCTGCCGCCCGGTTTCGACCGCATCGAGGGCGATCTCCGCAAGCTCGCGGGCGAGGCCTTCGCGCGCGGCTCGATCACCGTCCATCTCAATTTCGACAGCGCCGGCGGCGAGAACGCCTTCCGCATCGACGCCGCCGCGCTCGACCAGGCGCTCGCCGCCATGGAAGCGATCCGGATGCGGATCGATTGCGAGAAGCCGCGCCCGGAAGGGATCCTCGCGCTGCGCGGCGTCATCGAGGCCGGCCAGGAGGCCGAGAGCGAGGCGGAGCGCGCCGCTCTCGACGCCGCGCTTGCCGCCGGATTCAGAAAGACGCTGGCGGCGCTGAAAGCGGCGCGCGAGGGCGAAGGCCGGACGCTCGCCGCGACACTCGCCGCGCAGATCGACGAAATCGAGCGCCTCGCCGGGGAAGCGCGCGCGCATGCGGGCGCCGGCCTCGCCGCCATCCGCCTGCGCATCGCCGAGCAGCTGAAAGAGCTTCTCGAAGGCGCGATCCCCGAGGAGCGCCTCGCGCAGGAAGCCGCGCTCCTCGCCATCAGGGCCGACATCCGCGAGGAGCTCGACCGTCTCGACGCGCATGTCGCCGCCGCGCGCGCTCTCCTGAAATCCGGCGGCCCCGCGGGCCGCAGGCTCGATTTCCTTTCGCAGGAGTTCAACCGCGAGGCCAACACGCTCGCCTCCAAGGCGCAGGACATGGACCTGAAGCGAATCGGGCTTGAATTGAAAACGGTGATCGACCAGTTTCGCGAGCAGGTTCAGAACATTGAGTGAGATCAGGGCATGAGCGGCGGCCTCAAAGTCGAGCGGCGCGGGGTGATGCTCATCCTCTCGAGCCCTTCCGGCGCCGGAAAGACGACGCTCGCCGAGCGCATCCTGGCGCGCGACCCGCATATTTTCCTCTCCATCTCGGCGACGACGCGGGCGCCCCGGCCCGGCGAGGTGCATGGCAAGGACTATTATTTCGTCAGCCAGGAGGAATTCTTCCGCATGCGCGATGCGGGCCAGTTCCTCGAATGGGCTTTCGTCTTCGGCAATTACTACGCGACGCCGCGCGCCGACGTGTTCGCGATGCTGCTCAAGGGCGAGGACGTGCTCTTCGACATCGACTGGCAGGGCGCGCAGCAGCTGGACGCGGTGGCGGGCGGCGACGTGGTCAAGGTCTTCATCCTGCCGCCGTCCCGCGCCGAGCTCGAACGGCGCCTGCGCAATCGCGCGCAGGATCCGGAGGAAGTCGTCCGCGCCCGGATGGCCAAGGCCGACGCGGAAATGAGTCACTGGGCCGAATACGACTATGTCATCGTCAATTACGATCTCGACGAATCCGAGGAGATGATCCGTTCGATTCTCATGGCCGAGCGCCTGCGCCGCCGCCGCCAGACCGGCCTTGCCGCCATCGTCAAGGAGATGATGCGGGAGTAGGATTCCTGAAACCTGAAGGCTGAAAGCCCTTCCCTCCCCTCTCCCGCTCGCGGGAGAGGGGTCGGGGGTGAGGGCGTTCTGAAACCTGAAACCTGAAGCCTGAAACCCCCCTCACCCCTCGCCCCTCTCCCCCTGACGGGGGCGAGGGGAAGGAGAGCCGCGCATTCCTCCGTGTACGGCGCCGCAGGCGCCATCCCCTCTCCCGCGCTTTGAAGCGGGAGAGGGGTCGGGGGTGAGGGCGTTCTGAAACCTGAAACCTGAAGCCTGAA
>CAYTVQ010000267.1:0-3581 GCA_964441615.1 uncultured Caulobacterales bacterium
CCGACGATATCGCAATGATCTATGAGGGCCGCATTGTCTGGCGCGGCCCTGCGGCGGATGTCATGTCGTCAGGCAATCCGATGGTCGATCAGTTCGTGCACGGACGCGCCGACGGGCCGATCAAGATGGCGCTGAAGGCGCGTTAGGCGCCGCTACTCGCCGAGCGCCGAGAGATAGAGCTCGAGCAGCGCCTCCTGTTCCTGACGCTGGGCGCGATCCATCTTGCGCAGACGGACGACCTGGCGAAGGATCTTGGCGTCGTAGCCCTCGCCCTTGGCCTCGGCGTAGACTTCCTTGACGTCGCCCTGGATCGCGGCCTTCTCTTCCTCGAGGCGTTCGACGCGTTCAATGAAGGAGCGAAGTCGCTCGGCTGCGAAGGTCCTCGCGCCTGCAATGCCTTCCGCCGTTTCGATCGCCGCCGCGCCATCCGCCATGACTAACCCTCATTCTTTCCGACTTCCGTCCGTTAGCGGACGACTGAGACGGGCGAGTTAAAAGCGCGTCGCCGACCCGTTCAAGACGGAAATCCATGGCTGGGGAAAGGTCAAGAATTCCACAGAATTCTCAAGAACCGCCAATTCCTGTGGAAAATCACAGTCTGCTCTCGAACGGCGCCGGGGAAAGCCGAGCATCAACCGCGCGTCATCTTAAAACTGACTGTGGAAGACATGAGGAATCGATGGGGCAATGTAGGAGGAGCGCAAGCGATTTCGCCGCTTTTGTCCCCAGGGCTCAGAGAAAGACAGCGACGTTCTGGCGGCCGGCCATCACGCACGCGCCCTCGCGCGTCCAAACGAACATGTCCTGGCTCGAATAGCCGTCCGCAGCATGCTCGGCCCGGCTCTCCATCAAGAGCCAGTCGCGGCCGACTGCAGCCGGATCGACAAGGAAATTCACGACCCAGGTCATGGTGCTGATCGGCGCAAAATGCGGGAACATCGGGAAGAGCGCTGGCGGCGGCATGTCGGCGAGCGCGAGCAAGGCCGGCGCGCCCTGCGCCCTCTCGTCTGCATGGCGCAGCCACAAGAAGACATCGCAATCCGCCGAGCCCGAAAACGGTTTGCCGCCGGCCACCCAGCGCACGTCGAATTCGAGCGCGAATCCGGGTGCGCCGTCGCGGCGCGGCGGCGTCACCTGCTCCGGCCGCGGAAACTCCCGGAACGGAACAAAAGCGGCCCTGAGCGCGCTTTCGCGCGATGCGCCGAAGGCGAATACGGCGCGCGCCGCGAGCCCGCTTTCTCCGAAAATATCGGCGCCGGCGAAGGAGACATTCTTGCCGCGCCTCAGAGCCTCCGGCCTGACGCGCACCCTGCCGCCGACCGGCCCCAGAAAGGAAATCTGCGCCGAACGCAGCGGCGGCAAATCCGGATAGGCCCGCAGGACCGCTTCAAGACACAAGGCGCCCGTAAGGCCGCCATAGGTGGTGCGGCCCTGCATCCAGTTCGCAGGAATCTCGACCTCATAACCGTCGGCGGCCCGCGCCATGGACTCCAGAAGCGCCGAAAGTCTCATCCCCTCTCCCTTGCGTCGCGCCGGGCCTCGATTTTCCTCGCGACCTTTTCCAGCGCGTGAAGATCTTCGCGCGACAATCCGGCGAGCTCACCAGCCACAATCGCGAGGCGCCGGCGGCGGCCCGCCTCGACCAGGCGCCGCCCCTTGACCGTGGCCGACACCGAAACTGCGCGCGCGTCATCGCCGGTACGCGCCCGGCGCGTCAGGCCCGCCGCCTCGAGAGCGGCGACGCTGCGCGAGATCGCCGGCGCCGAGACATCCTCGATCGCCGCCAGCGCGCCTATTGTCCGCGGCCCCGCATAGACCAGCACCGACAGAATCGAAAGGCGCTCGCGCGTCAGCTCCGACTCGCGATCGGCGGCGCGCGCCCGGCGCAGAACATGGATCGCGAGCGAGTGCAGCGCATTTGCTGCGCGCATCCGGTCGCTGTCTTCGACGCCCTCCGGCAGCGGCGGGATTGACATCTTTCTCCGAGATCATTAACAGTGTTAAATATATAGCGCGAAGGAGCCCATCATGCAACCCTCCGAAATCGCCGGTATCGGGCAGATCCATATCAGCGTCAGCGACATTGATAGGGCCGTCGCTTTCTATCGCGACGTGCTGGGCCTTAAATTCCTCTTTCGCGTCGAGGGCCAGCCCATGGCCTTTTTCGACTGCGGCGGCGTCCGCCTCTATCTCGGCGCGCCAAGCGAGGAAAAGTACCGGGCCAACTCGTTCCTCTATTACCGGGTCGGCGACATCGACGCCGCCTACAGGCGCCTGTCATCGGCGGGCGTTGAATTTCTCTCCCCGCCCCGCCTCATCCACAAGACGGCGCAAAGCGAACTCTGGATGACCGGGTTCCAGGACCCTGACGGCAATTACGCCCAGATCATGTCCGAGAAGCCGGCATAGCCCCGCCCTGCCCTGCCGGCTTCGTCGATGCGGCCATGCGCGTAGTGATCACGGCGCCGAGGAGCTTTCCATAGCTCTGCGGGAACAGCCGCTGGATGAATGAAACGAGTTTGGCGTCGCGCCCCACGATGACGCGGCGGCGCCCGCGCGCCGCCCCTTCAAGAATGATCTCTGCGGCGCGTTCGGGGCTCGTAATGGCGGCCCTGTCGAAGTTCGCCTCGAAGTCCTTGCGGTCGGCGACATCCTCCGGGAGCTTGTCGACGACGGCGTTGCGCGCGATGGCCGTCGCGACGCCGCCCGGATGGACTGACGTGACGCGCACGCCTTTCTCCTCCATCTCCATGGCGAGCGTTTCGTTGAACCCGCGAACGGCGAATTTCGATGCGCAGTAATGCGCCTGGCCCGGATAGCCGATGAGCCCGAACAAACTCGAAATGTTAACGAGGCCGCCTTTGGTCGCGACAAGCTGCGGCAGGAACGCTTTTGACATGCGCACGACGCCCCAGAAATTCACGTCCATGATCTTTTCGAATGACGAGAGCGGCGTATCTTCGAAGCGTCCGACGCGGGTCAGGCCGGCAATGTTGAATACATAATCCGCGTCGCCGAGGCTTTCCTTCACGGTCCTGGCGTAATTCTCAATGGCGGCTGCATCGGCGACGTCGAGCCGGTCGAACCGAATGCGGTTCGAGGGCGGCGCGCCGATGAGCCGCTTTGTCTCCTCAAGTCCTGTCTCGTTGATGTCGGAGAGCGCAAGCGCCGCGCCCTGCTTCGCAAGATTGAGCGCCGCCGCCCGGCCTATGCCTGAGCCCGCCCCCGTGACGACGCAGAGCTTGTTTGCGTAAGGGCTCTTCATATGTTGCGCCTTCTCCGTTGGAGCATTCAAGGAAGCCCCATTGGCCGATTCCGTCAACGGATCCGAGCTGCAATTCCTGTCCAGTCCCTTCCCGGCGCAGTCGCGAGCAGCGGCGCGTCGATCGATTCCTGGGGCGCGTAATCGGCGCCGTTGTCGAGAAATGCCGTCCGTCCGCCGAGTTCGGCGGTGAGCAGGGCGCCGGCGACATGGTCCCAGGGGTGGATGCGACTCGAGAGCTTCAGGTCGATCTCGCCGCGCGCAAGTTTCAGATAGGCGTAGGCCGAGCAGTGCCCCGGCGCCGACTGAAACTCCTCCG
>CAYTVQ010000268.1:0-3560 GCA_964441615.1 uncultured Caulobacterales bacterium
TTTTCACTACAAGCGCGGCATCGAGGCTGCGATCGCGGGCGCGGCGTGTCTGCGCATCAATCCCGGCAATATCGGTTCGGAAGAGCGCGTGCGCGAGGTCATCAAGGCCGCGAGGGACCATGGCTGCTCGATGCGCATCGGCGTCAACGGCGGCAGCCTCGAAAAGGACCTTCTCGAAAAATACGGCGAGCCATGCCCCGAAGCGATGGTCGAGAGCGCGCTCGATCACGCGAAAATCCTTCAGGACAATGATTTTCACGAGTTCAAGATCTCGGTCAAAGCCTCCGACGTGTTCCTGACCGTCGCCGCCTATCAGGCGCTCGCCGATGCGATCGACTGCCCGCTGCATCTTGGCGTCACCGAGGCCGGGGGCTTTCGCACCGGATCGGTCAAGACCGCGATCGGGTTGGGCTCGCTTCTGTGGGCCGGGATCGGCGACACCATCCGCGTCTCGCTCTCGGCCGATCCCGTCGAAGAGGTGAAAGTCGGCTTCGACATCCTGAAGTCGCTGGGCCTTCGCCACAAAGGGGTCAACGTCATTTCCTGCCCCTCCTGCGCACGACAGGGCTTTAACGTCATCGACACGGTCGAGAAGCTCGAAAAGCGCCTCGCTCATGTCTCGACGCCTCTCTCTCTCTCGGTCATCGGCTGCGTCGTGAATGGTCCCGGAGAGGCGCGCGAGACCGATATCGGCTTCACCGGCGGCGGCGCCGGCAAGGATTTCGGCCAGGTTTATCTGGACGGCGAGCCTGACCATCGCCTCGACAACGACAAGATCATCGACCACCTCGTCGAACTCGCCGAAAAGCGCGCTGCGGACATCAAGGCGAAGGAAGAAGCGGCGGCCAAGCAGCCCGCCGCGGCGGAGTAAGGCGGCGCGAGATCGCCCGTCGAATCGCGCTAACAATCTGAGAGCAGCACTCGTTCCTGCCAGGCCGCGCCGGCAGGACCGCCGCCGCAAATTTACCCGAAGGAAGCATGTGACACAGTCATTTGCGGCCCATCGCATCCCCTTCGATTTCCCGCGACGCCAGGCGGACGACTTCCTTGGCGAACTGGAGGCCTTCACGTTCAACGGCGAACGAACGCGCCGGGAAGCGCGCCATGGCGTTCCCTATCTGATCAATGAATTCTGGACCGCCCGGCAGCGCCAGTCGCATTCGCTGCACGAGATAAGCTATCGCGCCTGCTTCAAGGCCGAGCTCCCGGCGTTCTTCATCCATCGGCTCACGGAGGAAGGCGAGACGGTATACGATCCCTTCATGGGTCGCGGCACGACCCCGCTTCAGGCGATCCTCATGGGGCGGGCCGCAATTGGCGCCGACATCAACCCCTTGAGCGTCCTGCTCTGCCGGCCGCGTCTTGATCCGCCGGCGATCGGCGATGTCGTCCGGCGCCTGTCGCAGATCGACTGGCGCGGAGCGGAATTCGCGCCGGATCACGAATTGCTGACGTTTTACCATCCCGAGACGCTGAGGGAGATCCTGGCGCTGCGGCGCTATCTCTCGGAGAAAGAAGCTTGCGGACGGCTGGACGCGACGGACGACTGGGTCCGCATGGTCGCCCTGAACCGGCTGACCGGCCACTCGCCGGGCTTCTTTTCGGTCTATTCATTGCCGCCCAATCAGGCGGTCTCGCTCGAAGCGCAACGCAGGATCAACGCCAAACGCAATCAGACCCCGCCACGCCGTTCGGTTCCTGACATCATTGTCAAGAAATCGCGATCCCTTCTCGCCGACGGCCGCCCCCCGAAAGGCCCGCTCGCCTTGCATGTCGCGGCTGCGCATTGCACGCCGCAGATAAGATCAGGATCTATCGATCTCGTCGTCACGTCGCCGCCCTTTCTGGATGTCGTTCAGTATGCGGCGGATAACTGGCTCAGGTGCTGGTTCGCCGGGATTGACGCCTCGGCGGTGGAGATCGCCATGCACAGGAAGCCGGAAGCCTGGTCGCGCTTCGTGCGCGCCGTATTCGGCGAGCTCGCACGGGTCGTCCGCCCCGGCGGCCATGTCGCATTCGAAGTAGGAGAAGTTCGTGGCGGCGCGATCGCGCTGGACACGCTGGCGCTCGACGCCCTCAGCGGACTGCCCTTCGAGCCGCTCTGCGTCGTCGTCAATGTGCAGGAGTTCACGAAAACCGCAAATTGCTGGGGCGTCAGCAACAACGCCAAGGGCACCAACTCCAACCGCATCGTGGTCGCGAGGCGGCAATGATGAACGAATGGGCCCGCGCCGATGCATTGGGAGGCGGCGCCCGCTGAGTTGCCCGTGCCTCTATCGATTGTTAGGGATGCGGAAAAGAATCCTGTGACCGGCGAAATCCACGATCCCGGCTATGACTGCATCATGGAGAGCTGGTGGAACGACCGCTCCGATTTTGAGGCTTCGCAGCGCCTGATCGCCTCGGCGGAGCGCCTGCCCTCCGTCATGGAGGACAAGAAGAATCTGTTCGCGAGCCGCGACAATCCCGTCTGCTCGGCGATCGAATACAACGGCGAGAGCACCCGGATCGAAGTGAAGCACGGGGACTGACCTCAAAGGGCCTTTCGCCGCAGCCGACAGCTCTTTATATCCTCCATGTCCCTCCCTTAGCGTCGCGCTCCGCCCGACGTTTCCGGTGAACATCAAGAGGCTTCCCAGTGGTTCAGCTGACGCTTCCCAGGAATTCGCAGGTCACAGGCAAAGGCAGGGCGCACTCCGCGCCGCCGGGCGCCGGGAAGACGCGCGTCTTCAAGGTTTACCGTTACGATCCCGCCACGGGCGAAAATCCGCGCGTCGATTCCTACGAGATCGATATGGCGGGCGTCACGATGATCCTCGACGCTCTGCTCAAGATCAAGAACGAGATGGATGCGGGTCTTGCCTTCCGCCGATCCTGCCGCGAGGGCATCTGCGGCTCCTGCGCGATGAACATCAACGGCGTCAACCGACTTGCATGCACGACGGGAACTGACGACGTCGGCAAAGGCGAGGTGACGATCTTCCCGTTGCCGAGCCAGCCGGTGATCAAGGATCTCATCCCCGATCTTGAACACTTCTTCTCGCAGCACGCTTATGTCGAGCCCTTCCTGAAAGCCGGCGCCGATCCTGAGAAGGAACGCCTTCAATCTCCGGAGGACCGCGCGAAGCTTGACGGCCTCTATGAGTGCATACTCTGCGCATGCTGCTCCACGTCCTGTCCCTCCTACTGGTGGAACGGGCGCAAAGGTGATCCGTCCGAGGAATATCTGGGGCCGGCCGCGCTCCTTCAGGCCTGGCGGTGGCTTGCCGACAGCCGCGACGAGGACAGGAATGCGCGCCTCGACAGGCTAGAGGACGACTTCAAGCTTTATCGGTGCCACACCATCATGAACTGCGCCCAGGTCTGCCCGAAGGGCTTGAACCCGGCAAAAGCAATCGCCGAAGTAAAGAAAATGATGGTGGCCCGGGCAGGAAGATAGATCGGCGGGCCCGTCGCGCCGACGCAAGCGGTTCTGATTTCCTCGGCGGCTGACGGGGCAGTCAGCGACGTGACGATGTGGTTTCAGGTCATGGGAGGGCCCGCAAACGGCGCTCTTCACC
>CAYTVQ010000269.1:0-3536 GCA_964441615.1 uncultured Caulobacterales bacterium
CGGCGACGGCCACCCGGATCGAGCCCGCAGCGATGGCGTCATGTGCCATCATCAGCGTCTTCATGCCTGAGCCGCACACCTTGTTAACGGTGACGCAGCCCGCCGATGGCGGCAATCCCGCGCCGAGCGAGGCCTGGCGGGCCGGCGCCTGGCCGAGGCCAGCCGGGAGCACGCAGCCCATGAACACCTCATCGACATCGCTCGCCTTGACGCCGCTGCGCTCGAGCGCCGCCTTTATGGCGTGGCTGCCGAGCGCCGTCGCCGGAACGCCCGTGAACGCGCCCTGAAAATTGCCGATGGGGGTTCTCGCCATGCCGGCGATGACGATCGGGTCCTGCATTTTTCTCTCCTTGGGGCCTGGCCGCGATGCGGCGGAAATTCGCTGGATTGATAGCCGCTCCCCCGCCCCCTTGCCAGCCGCGCGGCGTCGCCTTTTTCAGCGCCTTTCCGCCGCGTCGAGCAGGGCGTCGAAGGCGGCGAGCCGCGTCTCCCATGAAAAATCGCGCAGGACGCGGGCGCGGGCCGCAGCGCCAATGGCGTCCGCCCGGCCCGGCGTCTTGAGCAGATCGAGCGTCGCCGCGGCGAAGGAAGCCAGGTCCTCGCCGATGACGATCTCACGATCCGGCGCAGCGCCGATGCCGACATTGGCCGCAGGACTTGCGACCACGGCCCGCGCGCTCGCCATGGCTTCGAGGACCTTGTTCTGCACGCCGCGCGCGATCTTCAGCGGCGCGATAGCGAGGCGCGCATGAGCAAGATAGGGCCGTATATCTGTGACGCGGCCGGTCACCACAACGCCGTTCCGGCCCGCAAGCGCGGCGATCTCCCGCGCAGGCCTGGCGCCGACAATGGCGAAGCGCGCATCCGGCCGCTTCGCATGCACCAGCGGCAACGCCTCCGTCGCGAACCACACCGCCGCCTCGACATTGGGGCGATAGTCCATGGCGCCCGTGAAGACGATGTCGCCCGCGTCCTGCGGCCGCGGAAACGCTGACGGCGCGAAATAATCCGTATCGACCCCATTGCCGATGACCGTCAGGCGGCGCGAAAGCCCGGGGCGCGCGGCGAAGACCGCCGCCTCCGCCTCGCTGATGGCGAGCGCCGAGTCAAAACTGTTGATGATGGCGGTCTCGGCGGCGGCGAGGCGGCGGTGCTCGCGCGCATAGACGAGTTTCATCGGAAATGACGCCTTGGCGCAATATTCCCGCCACTTCTCGGAATCGGCGTCGCAGAGATCCGCGATGCGGACCCGGGGGGGCATCGCCGGCTCAAGATAGGGCGCCACCGAAGACGAGAACGCGAACTCGCCGGCGAGCTGGCGCCGGCGCAGCGCTGCAACGGCGCGGCGCATGCGCGCGTCGCGATAATAGCCGAAGGTCAAGGGCTCGCCGATCAGCAGCGAGGCGACGCTTCGCGCCCGCGCCAGCGCCGGATCGAGCGGAACCAATGTTACGCTTGCACATCGCGCTTCGAGAAAGGCGCGATGCGCGAAGTCGGCGGGATCATCGACGAATGCGGCGAGATGAACCTGATAGCGCCGCGTGAGACGCTCAAGAAACCGCCATGACCGGATCTTGTCCCCCTTGTCAGGCGGATAAGGGATACGATGCGCAAGGAACAGGAATTCGCCGCGCATGCTCATGCGAGGTGCCGTGCGAGCATCGGGCCGGCGAAATTCGCAACAGGCAGCGGCAGCCGCTTCCATGTCTCCGAGACAAGCGCGAATTTCGGATTGGCGCCGCTGAGATTCGGGAGCTCCTTTGCGCCGATGAGCGCCACATGATAGACGACCGGCGTCGGCTCGAAGCCCCAATAGGTCTTGGTGTTGAAATGGGTCGAGCCGACCTTGCTTCGTCCGTAGTCGAATATTCGCACGCCGCGCTGGATCGCCCGCCGCATCAACAGATAATAAAGATAATCGAAGGCTGAGAGCGCCCGCGCCCGCGCCGTCGCGCCAATGTAGTACGGCGCCACCACGTCGCGCCGCCAGAAGGTGAGAAGTCCGGCGACAGGAGCCCCGTCACTGGCGACGCAGAGCGAGATTTCCGCGCAGTCGCCGAACCGCTCCATGATTTCCCTGAAAAACGATACGGGCGGGACCGGCGTTCCGAGATTGCGCAGGGACTCGGCGTAAAGCGGATGGAACTCCTCCGCCTGGCCGTCGAGCCGGAGAGAGGCTCCTTCCTCTGACTCGAGCCGCATGGCCTTCTTGATCTGGGCGCGCCGGTTCTTCGGCAGCCAGGGAAGGATCTCATCCTCCGACGCCGGCAGTTCCCGCTGAAAGGCCGCGTGGATGCCTGACTTTTCCGTCCATTCCCCGCCCCTGGGCGCGCGGCCGCCGCGCAGTTCGACATACTTCACGCGGCGTTCACGGCCGAGTTCGACCGCGCGCGCGCAAAGGGCGTCGAGCGCCGCGTCGTCGTCGGCGAGGGCGCCGCCGCCGACCGCAAAGGCGCCTGAAATCAGCGAGCGCCCGAACAGCGCCGACTTCACGTCCGTCAGCGGCAGCACGCCGACGATCCTTCCCGCGCGCTTCGCCGCCAGATGCAGCGTCGTGTGCCCGTAGGCGGCCGCGATCGCCGCGCCCCAGCGTTGCTCATGGAAGAGCTGCGAGTCCGGATGGGCCGCGACATATTCCGCCCACGCCTGATTATCGGCGCCTGTGGTCTCGATGACTTCGATCATGCCGCCGTCTCTAGGCCAGGCCGAGCGCGGCGTCGATGCGTCCCCAGCGCCGGCTCTCGAGCAGCAGGCCGAGCTTGCGCTCCATGTCTGCGAGATTGAGATAGTGCCTGAGGCGCGACTTCAGCGGCGCATGGGCGATTCGCGGCTGCCCGGGATCGATCTCCCAGGGGTGGAAGTAGAAGATGACCGGCCCCTTGAGCGAACGCGCCGCGGCGTCGATGAGCCTCGCCGAAACCGCATAGGGCGCGGCGCGAAACCAGCCGCCGCCGGCGCAGCCGACGCGTCTTCCCATGATCTCGGCTGTCGCGACCGGCGCCTCGATGAGATCGCGCCCCGGGACCGGCCGATAGGGTTCGCGGGACCCGTCAGGATCGCCATAGTGATCATGCGCGATCGGATGCGCGCTCGACGAATAAGCGTGGCCGGTTTCAGCAAGGATCTCGTGCGCCCAGGGCGTGCGCCTGTCGATCGAAAAGCCGGCGGCGCGATAGCCGCGCACCGGACAGCCGACGGCATCCTCCAGGATGCGCTTTGTCCTCGCCGCGTCGGCGCGGAACTCCTCAGGGCTCTGATCGAAGACCTTGGCGTGATCATAGCCATGGCTCGCGACCTCGTGGCCGCGATTGGCGATGTCGCGGACAAGGGCGGGATGACGCTCGGCGACCCAGCCCAGCGTGAAGAATGTCGCTTTCGCGCCATGACGGTCGAAGAGATCGAGCGCGCGACGGGTGTTCGCCTCAACCCGGGGCGCGTAGCTGTCCCAGTCGCGGCGCGCGATCACGTCCGAAAAAGCCCAAACCTGAAAATAGTCCTCGACGTCGACGGACATGGCGAACCGCGTCGCGGCGTTC
>CAYTVQ010000270.1:0-3524 GCA_964441615.1 uncultured Caulobacterales bacterium
ATATCCAGCAGCGCGCCGCCGACTGGGGGCCTGGCGTCTTCGACGCGAAGGCGTTCGCCTTCTGGCAGGACGCGGCGTCGAAAAGCAGCTCATGGCTCACGCTCGACCGCCGCAAGGGCTTTGACGCGATTGAGGCGGCGTGGCGGGAGGTTCTGTCCGGGGCCGCGCCGCCCGACCGGGGCATCATCGTATCGCTTTAGGCCGATGGCGCGCCAACGCGCTTATTTGCCGAGTACGCCCGGCCAGTTGGCGTTTGCTTTGGCGATGAAGCCCGCTGGATCCTGAAGCCAGTCGCGCTGCACCTTGTCGTTGTAATTGAGATAGAGCCGCCCATCGACGATGGACCAGTTCTGCGGGTTGCCGGGCGCCGTATAGCCCTGCGCCACAGCCCAGGCGCAATAGCCGCCATATTGAGGCGCGTAGGCCGCCGGCTCCTTGCGGAACGCGTCAAGGTTTGCGGCGCTCGCAAAGCGCCAGGTCGCGCCCTTGTAATCGAATGCGAACTGCGCGGAGCCCTTTGTGGGCGAGCCGGTTGTGAAATAGGCGACGACGTCGTAGCCGCCGGCGCCCAGCTTGCCAAAGCCGGTGAACGTCTCCGGCTTGGCGGCGTGCGCGAGACCGGAGGCGAAAATCGCCAGAAGGGCCGCGATGGCGGCCACGGCGCGGCGCGAGTGGTCGTGCAAGTGCATGGGGTTCTCCTGGGATGAACTTTGAGGGTGCGCTGTGATTTATGCGCGCCCGTCCCTTTTTGATACGCACCAGTGCGCACGGGATCGATGACTTTGCGTCATGACGCCCGGACCGCGTGGAGACTTCGCCGGTTAACCGCGATTGCTAACCGGGTCTTGAGGACACTCCGCGACAATGCGGCCAAACGCGGATCCCGGACCTATCGTTGCGCTTCCTCGGAGGCCTCATTTTCGCCATGACGGCTGGCGCGGCGGCGGCTCAACAGGCCGTCGCGACGACAATGGCCTCCTATGCGTCACCGCGCAGGGACCCTGAGGCGGTTCTCACTCTCGTCAACGACATTCGCCGCGATGCAGGACTTCGCGAATTGCGATTCAATGGCGCCCTGATGGACGCCGCATCCCTTTACGCAGCCGATCTCGCCGCGCGCGGCGAACTCGATCATGCCGGCGCGGACGGATCGGGGCCGCCAGATCGCGCCAACGCCGCAGGGTATCCGGGGCGCTATGTCGCCGAGAATCTCGCCGCCGGCTATGACGATGCAGGCGCGCTCGTCGCCGACTGGATGGCGAGCCCTTCGCATCGCGCCACAATCCTGCTCGAACCCGCGAGCGAGCTTGGCGTCGGACAGGCGCAGGCGCCCGGAAATCCCAAGGAAATTTTCTGGACGCTTCTGGTGGCGTCGCCCACAGTCAGAGCGAGGGAATAATCTCAGGGTTGCGCGGCCTGCCCCCGCGTTATAACCTCACCTGTCATGCGGGAACGACGCGACGAGGCATTAGAAACGCTCCGCCGATGGGGCGTGGCGCTCGCACTCCTGTGTTTCGTCGTCATCCAGGGCGCCGTGCTCGGCCACATCGCCGGCGTCGATGTTCTGGCCCCCGACCACGACCGCTCGGCCTGCGCGTTCTGCGCCGCCAATGACCGCGCCGCGCCGCCGGCCGCTGCGGCGGAGCCGATCAAACCGGCGATCGTTTTCGCGGATGCCGAGGCGCCTCGGCCATTGCCGGCGCTTCGCGCCATTGATCTTGCGGCGCTGCCGCCCGCCCGAGGTCCTCCCGCTCTCTGAAGTCCGCTGGCCTTGAACGCCTGCGTCGCGACGGGACCCGCCCGGCGGCGCGGCATCCATTCCATCGCTTCAGAGAGAGAGAATTCCATGTCATTCAGAAGGACCCTGCTGCACTGCGCCGCCTTGAGCGCGCTCGTCCACGCGTCGCCCGCCCTCGCCGCCGATGAGGTCCGCCCCGACGAAATCATCGTCACCGCCTCGCCCGTGGGCCGCACGGTCGAAGAGACCATCATCGGCACGTCGGTAATTAGCGAGGAGGAATTACGCCAGCGCCTCGAAAACACCATCGGCGAGACCTTGCGCCGCGAGCCCGGGATCTCATCGACTTATTTCGGACCCGGGGCTTCGCGTCCGGTGATCCGCGGCCTGGGCGGCGACCGCATCAGCGTGCTCGATGGCGGCATCGGATCGATCGATGCGTCCGCGACGAGTCCTGACCATGCCGTCTCGGTCGAGCCCGCCATGGCGGAACGCATCGAGATCGTGCGCGGACCGGCGACGCTTCTTTACGGCTCCTCGGCCGCCGGCGGCGTCGTCAATGTCATCAGCGGGCGCATACCGCGCGCACTTCCCAAGGATGGAATCGACGGCGCCCTGCGCATCGGCAAGTCCACGGTCGATGACGGCGTCGAGGCGGCCGGCGGCTTCGACGTCAAGGCCCTCGACCTCGGCGCCGGTTCGATCGTCTTTCACGGCGAGGGCCATTACCGCAAGGCGGACGACTTGAAGGTCCCCGGCTTCGTCGAGTCGGCGTTATTCCGCCAACTGGAGGATGAGGAGGCTCTGCTTGCGGGCGAACCGCTCGAAGAGCATCCGCGCGACATTGCGGAGAACTCCGCCTTTGAGACCAAAGGCGGTTCGATCGGCGCTTCCTATGTGTTCGATCGCGGTTTCGTCGGCCTCTCGGCGACGGCGGATGACACGGCCTATGGCGTGCCTGGCCACAGCCATGACGACGAGGAAGGCGGCGTCACCATCGGCCTGAAGCAGCGCCGCCTCGATCTCAATGGCGAGGTTGCGGGGGACTTTCTGCTGTTCAAGCGAACAAAGCTGCGGTTCGGCTATGCCGACTACGAACACCAGGAAATTGAACCGAACGGCGATATTGGCACGACCTTCGCCAATGAAGGTTTCGAAGGGCGCCTCGAATTCATCGACAAGACGCGGCGCGCGCTTGGCGGCGATCTCAACGGCGCCTTCGGCGTCCAGTACAAGAAGCGCGATTTCGCCGCCATCGGCGACGAGGCCTTCGTGCCGCCGACACTGTCGAAGCAGTTCGGCGTCTTCACCTTGAAGGAGCTTTCTTTCGGCGCGTGGCGGCTCGAGGCCGGCGGCCGCTATGAGCGTACGACGCACGAGGTCGAGACGACCGGCGACCGGCGCGAGTTCGACGCCGCCTCGGTGTCGGCCGGAATCGGCTTCGAGCCCGTCGACGGCATGTTCTTTGGCGTCTCCGGCTTCCGCACCGAGCGCGCGCCGTCCACGGAGGAACTCTTCTCCGACGGACCGCATCTCGCAACCTCGTCCTTCGAAGTTGGCGACCCGATGCTCGGCAAGGAGGTCGGACGCGGCCTCGAGGCGACCGCGCGCATCGGCGGAGAGCGCGTCGCCTTCAGCGTCAATGGCTTCTACACCTCCTACAGGAACTTCATCTATGAGGCCGCGACCGGCGCCGTCATCGACGAACTGCCGGTGTTCCAGTTCGTCGCCGACGACGCCGTATTCAAGGGGTTCGAGGCGCTGCTCGAGGCCGAACTCTTTCGGG
>CAYTVQ010000271.1:0-3500 GCA_964441615.1 uncultured Caulobacterales bacterium
GCAGTCCGGCGCCGATCGCCGCCGCCATCGGCTCTTCAATCAGCTCCACTTTCCGCGCGCCGGCCGACAGCGCCGATTCCTGGATGGCGCGACGCTCGACCGCCGTTGCGCCGGAAGGAACGCACACGATGATCCGCGGGCTCGCGAACGCGCGCCGATTGTGAACCTTGCGGATAAAATGCTTGATCATCGCTTCGGCGACTTCGAAGTCGGCGATCACCCCGTCGCGCATCGGCCGGATGGCCTGGATTTCGCCGGGCGTGCGGCCGAGCATTTCCTTCGCCTCATTGCCGACCGCGCGCACGAGTTTGCGCCCCTGCCTCGTCTCGATGGCGACCACCGACGGCTCGTTTAGCACGATGCCGCGACCCTTGACGTAGACGAGCGTGTTCGCTGTGCCGAGGTCGATGCCCATATCGGCCGACAACATCCCGAACAGTGTGGACAGCATGAAGATTTCCTATCGCCGGAACTGGTTCCCGGGACCTTATTTACTGTTAATGGGTTCCGAAATCGTCAACGCGGCCGACATCCCGGCGACTGCCCATTCCTCGTTCAGTAGATAAACGGATTCTGCCGATTTGCGACGCCCAAATCCCGTCCCTTTCGTCGCGGCGTCAGCGCCCGCGGGTCTCATCCCGGGACCGCAGACGAAGATAGAAAAGTCGGGCCAGCAGGAGGAGGCCGATCCAGCCGGCGACGACCGCCGCGACAAGGGCAAACTCACGAGGTTCGCGGCTGGTGAAAAAGGCCAGAATGCCCCTGACGCCCTGATCAAAAGCCGCCTGGTCCGGAAACAGCACCCGCAGAAAGGCGACGACCACGATCTTCGGCACGATGCCGACGCCGGTGCCGACCAGATACTTCCAGAGGGGCAAATGCGCCGCGCCGGCGGCCGCGTTGACGACAATGAACGGGGCCGACGGCACGACCCGGATGAGCCCGCTCGCAAGAATCCCGTGCCGGCCCAGAAAGTCGATGGTCGCCTGCGCGCGCTGCCCACCCAGGCGCTTCACCCATTGGCCGCCGAAGAAGTGGCCAAGGCCGAAAGTCAGCGTCGCGCTCGCCATGGTGCCGACCCAGGCATAGACGGCCCCAAGGGTCGGCCCGAACACCAGCACGGTCGCAGCGAAGAGAGCGATCTGCGGAAAGCCCGTCAGCGCCAGAAGGCTGTAAACCGAAACGACGCCGATGAGCGCCCAGGGCGAATCGGCGGCGCGGCCAAGGAGCCGGTTCAGCATGTCCGCATCGTCCGGATTGAGCCATCGCGGACCCAACACGAACATTGAGAGGACGAAGCCAAGGAGCGTCAGCGACACGACTATCGACGTCGCCGCCTTCGCATCCACATTGTTCAGGGACTCTCGCAGGCGCGTCAGCCACGAAGCCATGCCAAAGTCCCAAACCGCCCGCGCACAAAGCTCTCCGGCGCCCCGCGGTCCCAAAAGCGCCGCGGATGCGCCAGAGAGTTCTACTCCAAACTTTACGCAACCAAAGCCGGTCCTGGAACGCCCTTGCCCCCGTCGGCTTGTGTGAGTTTATAACGTATCTTTTCGCGGGACGCAATCAGGGTTTTTTTGAGGCCGGCCCGCGAAGGATATTCCGGGCGGCCTCGGCGGGGTCTTGGACGCGCATCCAGTCCGGCGCCTGATTGCGGAACCATGTCGTTTGCCGCTTGGCGAAGCGGCGGGTGTTTGCCTTGGCGAGGTCGATGGCGGCGCCGAGCGTCAGTTCCCCGCGCAGATGCGCCATCAGCTCCGCCGCGCCCAGAGCCTTCATCGCCGGCAAGCTTGCATCAAGATTGCGGACGAGCAGGGCGCGCGCCTCCTCGACGGCGCCCTCAGCAAGCATGCGATCAAGACGCAGGTCACAGGCGCCATAGAGCGTCTCGCGATCCGGCTCAATGACGATCGCGGCGGCGGGCGGCGGAACCAGCGGCGTCGGCGGCAAGGCCTGAAAATGCGAGAGGGGCTTTCCCGTGGCCGCCAGAACTTCTGCTGCGCGCGCAAGCCTCTGGGCGTCCCTGGGCCCCAGACGGCCCGCCGACGGATCGCGGGCGACGAGTTCGGCGTAGAATGCTTCGGATCCGATCTCTTCGCGGCGCCGGCGCACGGCGGACCGGACCTCCGCCGGAATATCGGGGATGGGCGAGAGCCCCACGCTCAGCGCACGGAAGTAAAGTCCCGTGCCGCCGACGACGATGGCCGGCTTCCCCCGCGCCGAGATGTCGGCGATGGCTGCGGCCGCCTCTCGCGCCCACAATCCGGCCGAGCAGCGCGTCGCCGCATCCATGTGACCGAAGAGGTGATGCGGGGCCCGCGCGAGGTCATCCGGCGAGGGCCGGGCCGTCAGAATCCTCAGGTCGCGATAGACCTGCATGGCGTCGGCGTTCACGATCTCTGCGCCAAGCGACTCCGCAAGGGCGAGCGCAGCCGCCGACTTGCCGCTCGCCGTAGGTCCTGCAATAAAAATGACGTCCGCAGAAATCTCCGCCATCGGAAAAATGCTTACCGCGCTCACCCTCATTTGCAATCCGGCGCGTCCTCTACTGACGAACGAGTTGGCCGGCAGGTTAATGTGCGCCCTCGATCTGGGGGGCTCAGGTTCTTCGACTCGCCACATTCTTTGCGAGGGCGTCGCCCACGACTTCGTTCTCGATGTTTCCGACCCTCAGGGCTTGCGGAAGGCGGCGTGCGATCTCCTCGCCGGCTCTCCAATCGACGTCGTCGTTCAGCCAGCGGAGGGCCGGCGAAGGAGGCTTCTCATCGCCGATATGGATTCGACCATCATCGGCCAGGAGTGCATCGACGAACTTGCAGACCATGCAGGCAGGCGCGCTGAGATTTCCGCCATTACAGAGCGGGCCATGCGCGGCGAACTCGATTTCGAGGCCGCCCTCCTCGAACGGGTCGGCATGCTCAAGGGTCTGCCGGAACTCGTACTGGAGGAGACGTTCCAGCATCGCATCCGGCTCAATCCCGGCGCGAGGACGCTGGTCGCGACCATGAAGAAATTCGGCGCGGTGACGGCGCTTGTCTCGGGCGGTTTCGACTTTTTCACCGGCCGCGTCGCCGCCGCAGCCGGCTTCGATACGCACCAGGCGAACCGCCTCCTCATCGCGAACGGAGCGCTTGTCGGCGATGTCGCACGGCCGATCCTCGGGCGCGCGGCGAAGGAAGAGGCGCTCCTGCGGATCGCCGGCGGGAACGGCATCCCGCTGCACGCGACAATGGCGGTCGGCGACGGCGCGAACGACCTTTCGATGCTCGGGCGCGCCGGCCTCGGGGTCGCCTTTCGCGCCAAGCCGGCGGTGGCGGCGGCAGCCTCGGCCTGCATTGACCATTGCGACCTCACCGGGCTGCTTTACCTGCAAGGCATCGCCGCCAGCGAATTCGCAGCGGCTTGATGCGCGCGACCCAAGGCTGGCCCTCATGGTAAACTTGAGGCATTCGCGCGAATTCTGCGAATTATATACCTGCTACGGATGAGAACGCGCGCCG
>CAYTVQ010000272.1:0-3473 GCA_964441615.1 uncultured Caulobacterales bacterium
GACGCTTCCGTCAACGCAATTCGCTTGCGCAGTGTCGAGCGAATCTCCGATCAACCGGACGTGCTGCGTACCGACTAACCGGGCCTTTGGCGCAGTGTCTGTGATGCTGCTGTATCTGAAGCCAAGGGCCTTAAGCGCCTGCCATATCGAGGCGATTTCCAGATACACAGATTGCGAGTTGCGCTGATATCCGCTGAATTGCGGCGAGTAGCCTGACGCGGCTTGGATGTCGCCAGCCATTTTAAGGATTTGATCGATGAGCGGATGATCCTCATTTACGTAAGCCGCGAAGTTCTCGCGCACATCGACCCACTCGTTGTCCTGCTCATTGACAAACCACGACAGCACTTCATTTATTCCGTGCACTGTTACTGTTTCTGTCTCCTCGGGCTGGGCGACGCCGTCAATTTCGACAACGAATGAGACGTCGGCCGGGAATGACTCCCGGGTCGCGGTCAGGAGCCTGTAGTTCCATTTCAGGCGTGGATAGATTTCGTATAGCTTTCCCGCCTTCGGCAATATGTCTTCGTAGACAGAAGGCGCGATGAGGCCGTCGGCTGATATTGTGACTCTGACTCTGGATTGATCCTTAGTTGGAATGACGGCAACGCCGTAGATATCCGTCGGCTTCAGCGATCCCAGCATGCCGGGTTCGCGATCTTTTTCATCCGGAGATTGAGTGGCTTGGCTGACAATGAACGACGAATATACCTCGTCGCGAAGTATCTTGATCGCTTGCCACTCTGGCGATGCTGCGATCGAATTTGTCGTCGATGGTCCCGCCGACTTAGCGGCCATCGGTGAGGCGACGAAGGCCGCCGCGAGCGCAAACGCTATTGCAGGTCGAATGGCGGTCAATTTCTGAAGATTTGAAGTCATCGATGCCCCCATTGGACGGGCCCGAAAACCAGGCGCCCCAGAGGGTCAACCGTTTATCGCGTGCAGGTTTCCCATTTGTAAGGCCGCCGCGAGCTCATCGAACGAATCGAGAATTCCTGCCCGCTTAACTGCTTCCAAATTGCTTCCAAATTTTCCTCGAGCGCGCGCCCGAACAAGCGCCGGCCCCGCAACCCGTTGTTCGAAATAAGGAAACTGGTGAGCCCGGATGGGATCGAACCATCGACCCTCTGATTAAAAGTCAGATGCTCTACCGCTGAGCTACGGGCCCACTCGCTCGAAGGTCTTCCCGGCGGAAGCGGCCCGCCGGCGCGACAAGGCGCCTGCCCTTGTTCGGACAAGCGCCTTTCAAGCGCGGCGGACCATAGGGGCGGCCCCGGGGCGGGTCAACCCAGCGGAAGCGGGGCAACGCACGGCCCGCGACCGAAGCGGGGCTCAGCTCGCCCGTTTCACTTCAAGGCCGTGGTCGCGGAGTTTGCGGTAGAGGGTCGAGCGCCCCATGCCGAGGCGGCGCGCGACCTCCGACATGCGGCCCTGATAGGTGTCGATGGCGAGCCGGATGAGATCGCGCTCTATGTCCTCGAGCGTGCGCAGATTTCCTTCGCGGTCGAAAATGCGCACCGGATCGTCGGCGCCGGGGCCATGGGGCGCTGCCGCCGGCGCCGGAAAGGCGGCGACCTCAGGCTCGTCCTCCGCGTCCAGCATGGGCGGGCCGACGTCTACGCCGGCCGTCGCGAATTCGGCGGCGAGCATGGGGAAATCCCGCGGCGTCAGATAGGCGCCCTCAGCGAGGACGACGGCGCGGAAGATGGTGTTCTCGAGCTGGCGGACATTGCCGGGCCAGGGCTGGCGCACGAGCACTTCGAGCACTTCATGCTGCACGCCGCGCACGTCGCGGCGCTCCTCGGCGTTGTAGCGCTGGATGAAATGCTCGATGAGCGCCGGAATGTCCTCGGCGCGGTCGCGCAGCGGCGGCGCGACGATGGGGAAGACGTTGAGGCGGTAAAAGAGATCCTCGCGGAACCGGCCGATCTTTACTTCCTCTGCGAGGTCGCGATTGGTGGCCGATATCACGCGCACATCGACCTTAGACGGGCGCTTGGCGCCGACCGGATCGACTTCGCCTTCCTGCAGCACACGGAGGAGTTTGACCTGCATGTCGGGCGGAAGTTCGCCGACCTCGTCAAGGAAGATGGTGCCCCCGTCCGCTTCCTGGAACTTGCCGACATGCCGGTTGGTCGCGCCGGTGAATGAGCCCTTCTCGTGCCCGAACAGGATGCTCTCGACGAGGTTTTCCGGGATAGCGCCGCAATTGACAGTGATGAAGGGCCGCCGCGCTCGCTCGGACGAGCCCTGAATGGCCCTTGCGATCATCTCCTTGCCGACGCCGGACTCGCCGGCGATGAGGATCGGAATGTTGGAGGCTGCGGCGCGTTCGGCGAGGCGCAGCACGTTGCGCATGGCCGCGCTTTCGCCGACGAGATCCTTGAAACCCATGGCCCCGTCGCGCTTGCGCTTCAGCCGCGAGACTTCGCCCTTGAGCGTCGTCAGGTTGAGCGCGTTATTGATCGAGACGATGACGCGCTCGGGGCTCGCCGGCTTCACGAAGAAGTCGGCGGCGCCCTTCTGCATGGCCTCGACGACCGTGTCGATGCCGCCCTGGGCGGTCAGCACGATGACCGGCATCTCCTCGCGGTAGGACTTGATGCGCTGGAGCGTCTCCATGCCGCCGAGCCCCGGCATTCTGAGATCGAGCATCACCAGCGACACATCGGCCCCCGGCGGGCTCTGCAGGATGGAAAGCGCCTGCTCCCCGCTTTCCGCCTGCAATACCGGATAGCCGCCCTTCTCGCATACGGCGCGCATGAGGCGGCGCTGCGTCGGGTCGTCATCTACGATCAGAACGGTCTTCACCATTGCGGCCAGAGTCCCTTTTGCGGCGGAGTTGTCTTCGGGATTTAGCCGCGCGCGGTAAATTTGCGCTTAACCCGTTTCATTCCGGGGCAGCCCGGAGCGCCGGGCGTTCATCATTCGTTTACGGAGTATCGGGGTCGGCCCGATGCGCCTTGCCCGAGGCGGGGAGGCCCGGCCGATTGGGCGAGGGGCGGCGAGGGGCAGGCGCCCGGTCGTGGATGCGGCATCGCGCGCCGTCCGGGGCGCCATGTATCCCTTCTGTCCGCCGGCCGGGTTCGCTATTGAAGCGCCGCATGAGCGCGCCCCTCGACGAGAACATCCGACCGATCGCCCACCTCATGGGGGCAAAGCCTCCGGCCCCGGCCTGGTTCGAGAAGGCGATCGCCGCGCCTTCCGACGAGGGCTCGGTCGAGGTCGCGGGCGCCGCCATCCGCTATTCAGCCTGGGGAAATTCCGGGCAGCGCGGCCTCGTCTTCGTGCATGGCGGACGGGCGCACCGGAACTGGTGGCGGCCCTTCGCGCCGTTTTTCGCCGACCGCTTCCGCGTCGTCGCCTATGACGCCTCCGGCATGGGCGACTCGGACTGGCGCGCCCGCTACTCGCTCCATGGCGCGATCGACGAGCTGTTCGCGGTGTGGCGGGCCTCGGGAGCTGATCCCAGC
>CAYTVQ010000273.1:0-3470 GCA_964441615.1 uncultured Caulobacterales bacterium
GACCATCCCCGAGATCGCCGCCAAAGGCCGCTCGCGCGCGCGGGTCGCCTATGCGCGTCAAGTCGCGATGTATCTTTGCCACGTGGTCGGCCGCATGTCGCTGTCGGAAATCTCGATCGCCTTCGAGCGTGACCGCACGACAGTCGCCCATGCCTGTCACGTCATCGAAGATCGGCGAGACAGCGATTTGTTCGACCGCGAAATCTCGGGCCTCGAATCCGAAATGCGCGGGCGTGTCGGGCAGATCCGCCACCTCCAGCGCATGCGTGCGATAACGCCGCCGGAGTCCGCTCCGTCGCGTCGGCCGCTCGACGGGCTCGACCGGGAAAGTCGGGTGCGTGCGACACGGTTTGCCCGCGTCAGGCCGCGGCGTCCGCGAACGCGTTGATGCGCGCGATCATCGCGGCAAGGCCGTTGGACCGCTGCGGCGTCAGATGCCCCTCAAGGTCGAGGGCGGCCAGCGCCGCCCGGGCGTCAAGCTCCAGAATCTCGGCCGGCGTCTTGTCCGCATAAAGAGCAAAAAGGAGCGCGATCAGCCCCTTGACGATGTGGGCGTCGGAATCGCCCTGGAATCGCAGTCTGCCGTCCTCGCTCGTCGCATGAAGCCAGACCTGCGCGGCGCAGCCTTTCACCTTGTGGGCGGCGTCGCGCTTGTCTTCCGGATAAGGCGCAAGCCGGCGCCCGAGATCGATCAGATATTTGTAGCGATCGTCCCAGTCGTCGAGAAAGGCGAGGTCGGCGGCGATGTCATCGAAGCTGGGCATGACCTCAGCCGAGGCGTCCCGGCCGGCTCGCGAGCAGGCGTCGGGCGAGATAGTCGGGACTCGCCGGCAGAAGGCCCTCCGAGATGAAGGGGCTTTCGGAGAAGTGAGCGAGGGCGAGGCCAGCGGCGTGGGCGGCGTTGAGCGCGGCGCCGACGCGCTTGGTCGCGTCGAATTTGGTGATGATGGCCCGTCTGACCCCGAATTCGGCGAAGGCGAGCGCCCATTCGCGGAATTCTTCCGCGTCGCCGCTTGCGGGCAGAACGAGGAGCGCCTCGCCGCCCGAGGCCTCGAGGAAGCTCTTCAATGCGGCGAGGTCGCCGGAATCGAACGGGCTTATCCCGGGGGTGTCCAGGATGACGGCGCCTTGCGGACGTTTCATGCGAAGCGCGGCCTCCACGTCCTGCGGCGAATCGACGATGAAATAATCAACGCCGAGGGAGTCGGAATAGGTCTGGATCTGTTCGACAGCGCCCGCCCGCCCGGCGTCAGCCGTCATGATGAAGGCGGCGCCGCCTTCGGCCATGGCCGCAGCAGAGAGCTTGGCGGCGCAGGAGGTTTTTCCGGCTCCCGTCGGTCCAACCAGCATGATCGGCAGGGACGGCGAGAATGCGAGCGGCGTGAAGACGAAGGTCTCGGCGAATGCCGTCTCAAGCCGGTGGAGCTCGTCGGGCATGCGCGCCTTGTTCGCGCCGTCGATCAGCGAGGCGAGCAGCGACTCGCCAATGCCGTGGGGGCGGAGCGCCTCGGCGAAACTCGCCGACAGCTTATCCGACATGTCGAGGCGCTGGGCGCCGCCCTTGCCGCCGGTGAGCTGGCCGCGCAGGCGCGCCAGCGCATCCTCTGAAAAGCGATGTTCGAGCGATTCATTGAGGCGGGCGCCGGCCGACTGGCGAACAATCTGCTCGTCGATGGCCTGGCGGGCGGCGGCGCCGAAAACCGGCTCAGGCGCGCGCTCCACGGGTGCGGCCGGCTGCGGCCTGTCGGAGGCCTGAACCTCGACATCGCCGCTCGGCAGGTTGCGGACGGAGACGATGACCGCCTTGTCGCCGAGCGCTCTTGCCGCCTTCGCCTTCGCTGCATCGAGGTTCGAGGCGATGAACTTCATCATGGGCGGAACGAGACTCTTAAATCTGACCGAGGTTTTTCAACCTAGTATGGGGGTGAATCTCGTTTTGCGAAAGGACCATTGTCTGAGCCCGGACCCGCTCCAGCACAGAACGGACGAAGGGTCGCGCCCTCGCGCTGGTGACGATGGCGGCGGCTTCCCCTGCGGCGGCGGCGGCTTCGAGCTTCTTCATGGCCGCGGCCACAAATTCCTGGAGTCTGGAGGGCGCCAGCGCGAGCTGCCGGTTCTCGCCTTCGCCGATCAGGCCATCGGCGAATTCACGCTCCCATTGGCTGGAAAGGGTGATGATCGCCGCCGCGCCGTCGCCGCCCTTTAGCGCGCCGCAGATCTGGCGGGCAAGGCGCGCGCGCACATGCTCGGTGATGGCCCCGACGGCGCCGAGGGGCGCGGCCTCGGCGATCGCTTCGAGAATGGTGGGGAGGTCGCGGATCGAGACGCGCTCGGCGAGGAGGTTCTGCAGCACGCGCTGCACCATCGCGATCGAGACCACATTCGGGATAAGATCGGCGCTCAGATTCTTGTGCTTCTCGGGAAGACCGTCGATCAGCTTTTTCGTTTCGGCGTAAGAAAGAAGTTCGGGCGCTGACGCCTTCACGATTTCGGTCAGGTGCGTGGTCAAGACTGTCGCGGCGTCGACGACGGTGAATCCCTTGAGCGCCGCCGCCTCGCGCTGGCTCACATCGACCCACATGGCGTCGAGGCCGAAGGCCGGCTCGCGCGTCGGCTCGCCAATGAGGTCGAGGCGTTTGCCGCTCGGGTCCATGACGAGGAACTGCCCGGGACGCACTTCGCCGCGCGCGATCTCCTGTTCTTTGAGACGGATGACATAGGCCTGCGGCTTCAGCTGCATGTTATCGACGATGCGCACCGGGGGCGTCACGAATCCGAGCTCCTGCGCGATCGCCCGGCGCACGGCCCTGATCTGGTCGGTCAGCCGCGGCGCGCCGTTCTCGGCGTTGATGAGCGGGAGGAGCCCGTAGCCGATCTCGATTCTCAGTTCGTCCATGGCGAGCATGGCGGCCGGCTCGTCTTCGGCTTTGGGCGGCGCGGTCTTCGCCTTGCTCTTGTCGATGGCGGCGCTCGTCCTGCGGCGGCTGATGCTCCATGCCGCCCAGCCGATGGCCGAGGCGAGCAGGATGAAGGGCGCGAACGGCATGCCGGGCAGAATCGAAATGACGACGAGAAGCCCCGCAACCAGAGCGAGGGCCTTCGGATACTCGGCGAACTGTTCAGAGACGGCCTTGTCGGCCGAGCCTTCAACGCCAGCCTTGGAGACGAGGAGGCCGGCGGCGACCGACACGACAAGCGCCGGGATCTGGCTGACCAGCCCGTCGCCGATGGTCAGGAAAGTGTAGGTTTCGCCCGCCTCCGCCAGCGTCAGCCCCTGCTGGAAGACGCCGATGACGACGCCGCCGACGACATTGACGAGAGTGATGAGCAGGCCGGCGATGGCGTCGCCCCGCACGAACTTCGAGGCGCCGTCCATGGCGCCGTAGAAATTGGATTCCTCTTCGAGCTGCTTGCGCCTGGCGCGCGCCTCTTCCTCATTGATGAGGCCCGAGGAGAGGTCGGCGTCGATC
>CAYTVQ010000274.1:0-3452 GCA_964441615.1 uncultured Caulobacterales bacterium
CCGGCATGGGCGACTCGGACTGGCGCACCCGCTATTCGCTCCACGGCGCGATCGACGAGCTGTTCGCGGTGTGGCGGGCCTCGGGAGCTGATCCCAGCCGCCGGCCGATCGTCGTCGGCCACTCCTTTGGCGGCTGGATGACGCTGGCGGCGGTCGAGCGCGAGGGCGAACATCTTTCCGGCGCCGTCGTCGTCGACAGTCCCATCGGCCTTCCCGATCCGGATGAGGGCTACACCGTCTTCAAGGGCAGCGCGTCGCCCGAGAAGGCGCGCACCGCCCGCATCTATGCGGCGCCCGAGGAGCCGATCGCGCGCTTCCGGTTTCTCCCCAACCAGCCCTGCGACCAGCTCTATCTTGTCGATCACATCGCCCGGACCGGCATTCGTGAGGTCAGGGGCGAGGACGGGAGGCCCGGCTGGACCTGGAAGTTCGATCCGGGCCAAGGGCGGAACTTCGACATCCATTTCGACCGCGACCTTTTCCTTGCGCCGCGCTGTCCGCTCGCCTTCATCTATGGCGAGGAGTCGGCCTTCGCCCAGGGCGACGGTCTTGCGCATCTGAAGAAGCAGGCGAGGGGACGCTCCCCCGTCATCATGATGCCGGGCGTCCACCATCATCTGATGATGGAGGAGCCCATCGCCTTCGTTTCCACGTTGCGCGCGCTCCTCACCACCTGGCCGGTGCGCGTAGGGGTATAGTCGGGGCTTGCCGAAACCCATGAATTCCGCCACTAGACGGGGCGATTTCTCGACTGGGGCGGACCTATGGCTGACGACAGCGCGCAAAGACTGATGGACGCCGAGGAGCACCGCCGCTCCTATGTGGCGATCATGAAGGCGACGGGCGAGGTCGCCGTGCCGTTCACGATGGCGCTCGGCGTGTTCTTCACCAATCTCGTCATGCGCAACGGGATCGGCGTCGCCCTGGTCGGGGCCATCATCACCTACCTTCTCGTCTTCTTCGTGGTGAAGACGTTTTTCTCGCATTGACCGTCGTTTGATGCGCGCCGGCCTTGCCAGCGCCAGTTGAATCGGAGCCACTGGTCCTGATCGCCTGCGGGTCGCGGAGGCTGGATGAAGATCGCTGTTCTGAAGGAAACGCGCCCCGGAGAGACCCGCGTCGCCGCCTCTCCCGACACGGTCAAGAAGTACCTCGCAATGGGCGCCCATGTGGCGGTGGAGACCGGGGCGGGCGACAGCGCGCGCTTCACCGATCAGGCCTATCGCGACATCGGCGCTGAAATTTCGCGAAGCGGCGCCGATGCGTCGAACGGCGCGGACCTCATCTTGAAGGTGCAGCGGCCGACTGCGCGCGAGATCGCGTTCATGCCGAGAGGCGCAAAGCTCATCGCCATTCTCTCGCCCCATGCCGAGCCGGATCTCCTGAAGGCCTATGCGAGCGCGGGGCTCGACGCCTTCGCCATGGATCTGATGCCGCGCATCACGCGCGCGCAGTCGATGGACGTGCTGTCCTCGCAGTCCAATCTCGCCGGCTACAAGGCCGTGATCGACGCGGCGGCCTATTTCGGCCGCGCCTTCCCGATGATGATGACCGCGGCGGGCACGATTGCACCCGCGAAAGTCTTTGTAATGGGCGCTGGCGTCGCGGGGCTCCAGGCCATTGCGACGGCGCGCCGGCTCGGCGCCGTCGTATCGGCGACGGACGTGCGTTTCGCGGCCAAGGAGCAGGTTGAGAGCCTTGGCGCGACGTTCGTGACGGTCGATGAAGAGGCGATGAAAAGCGCCGAAACGGCAGGCGGTTACGCCAAGGAAATGAGCGAGGACTTCAAGCGCCGCCAGGCCGAGTTTGTTGGCCAGCACATCAGGAAGCAGGATATCGTCATCACCACGGCCCTTATCCCCGGCCGGCCGGCGCCGCGGCTGATTTCCGAGGAAATGGTGCGGGCGATGAAGCCGGGCTCCATCATCGTCGATCTCGCCGTCGAGCAGGGTGGGAACGTGGCTCTGAGCCAGGCCGGCGAGGCGGTGGACGCGGGCGGCGTCATCATCCTCGGCTTCGTGAACGTGCCGGGGCGGCTCGCGGCAGATGCGTCCAACCTCTACGCCCGCAACATCCTCAATTTCATCTCGGCTTTCTGGAACAAGGACGCCAAGGCGCTCGCGATCGATTGGAATGACGACATCATCAAGGGCGTCGGCCTGACGCGCGACGGGCGCGTCGTTCACCCGAATTTCGGCGGCGCGCCGGCGACGGCGGTGGAAGCTCCGCCGCCGTCAGCGAGCGCGGATAGCGGCGGCGGCGCTGCTGCGCCGGCTCAATAAGGAATGAAGATATGGCGCAGGCTGAACAGGCGACGCCCGCTGAAGAAGTCGAAGCCGCTTCAAAGGCCCTGAAAGAGGCGGCGGACCGCGCCGCCGAATCCTCCGAGCAGCTCGCAGAAGCCTCGGAGCAGGCAAGAAGCCTCATCGATCAGATCGTCGCCGTGGCCGGAGGCGGGCCCTCGGATTTCATCTATCTCCTCGCCATTTTCCTGCTGGCGATTTTCGTTGGCTATTACGTCGTGTGGAGCGTGACGCCGGCGCTGCATACGCCGCTGATGTCGGTTACCAATGCGATCTCCTCGGTCGTCATTGTCGGGGCCCTGATCGCCGTCGGCGCCGATCTCGCCGGCTCGACGGCGGGCCTCTGGCCGAAGCTGCTGGGCGTCCTCGCCGTGGCGCTCGCTTCCGTCAACATTTTCGGCGGCTTCATGGTCACGCAGAGAATGCTCGAAATGTACAAGAAGAAAGAGCGATAGGAGCGCGCCATGGCTCATGACCTTCCGGCGCTGCTCTATGTCGCCGCCGGCATCCTCTTCATCCTGGCGCTGAGGGGCCTGTCGTCGCCGGAAACCTCGCGCGCAGGCAACCGCTTCGGCGTCATCGGGATGGCGATCGCGGTGCTGACGACGCTGTTCATTCTCCAGAAGCACCATTTTGGCGTCTGGGCGATGGTGATCGGCGGCGTCGCCCTCGGGGCCGTGCCGGGCGCCTATATCGCGCGGCGCGTGCAGATGACGCAGATGCCGGAGCTGGTCGCGGCCTTCCATAGCCTTGTCGGCCTCGCCGCCGTGCTGATCGCCTGGGCCGCCTTTCTCGCGCCTCAGGCCTTCGGCATCGGCGAGCCGGGCAAGATCAAGATGGCTTCGGTGCTGGAGATGTCCCTCGGCGTCGCCATCGGGGCCATCACCTTTACCGGTTCGGTCATCGCCTTCCTGAAGCTCTCGGGGCGGATGAGCGGCAAGCCCATCCTGCTGCCGGCGCGCCACATCATCAATATCGGCCTCGGCTTCGTACTCGTGCTCCTGATCGGCATGCTGATGTTCGACGTGCAGTCGCCGATCGTCTTCTTCCTTCTGACGCTTGTCGCGCTGGCGCTCGGCTTCCTCCTCATCATTCCGATCGGCGGCGCCGACATGCCGGTCGTCATCTCGATGCTGAACTCCTATTCGG
>CAYTVQ010000275.1:0-3432 GCA_964441615.1 uncultured Caulobacterales bacterium
ATGCCCGGCGCCTCGACGCTCCCGCCTGCGGCGCGCCGCAACGCGCGCCCGGCGACGCGCTCGACCGCCTCCACAGAAACCCCGCCCGGACGCAGAAGGACAAGATTGTCGCCCTCAACCTTGACGATGGTGGATTCGACGCCGACAGGACACGGCCCGCCGTCGAGAATCATGTCGACGGCAGCGCCGAGACTTTCGCGCACATGGCCGGCCGTCGTCGGGCTCACCGTTCCTGAACGATTGGCGCTGGGCGCCGCCAGCGGCCGGCGGCAGGCGCCGAGAAGCGCACGGGCCAGCGGATGATCCGGCGAGCGCAGCGCAATGCTGTCGAGCCCCGCCGTCGCCAGCAGCGACACCGTCGCGTCTTTCCGGCGCGGCAGCACGAGCGTCAACGGGCCCGGCCAGAAGGCCTTGATCAGGCGGCGCGCGATCGGCGTCAGGTTCGCCTGCACCTCGGCCTCGCTGGCGTCGAGCACATGCACGATCAACGGATTGAAGCGCGGGCGGCCCTTGGCCTCGAAGATCTGGGCCACGGCCCGGTCGTTGGTTGCGTCGGCTGCGAGCCCGTAAACCGTCTCTGTCGGCATGACGACAAGGCCGCCGCGCCGGATGATGTCCGACGCCTCGCCGATATCCTTCCAGTCGAGAACGGTCATCAGCCCTTGCGCCGCAGGATCTCGACCCCAGCCGCCTCGGCTTCTGCAATCGCGTTCGGCTTTTCGATGCGCACGGCGGCGGCGATCACCATCGGATGCGCCATGGCGAGTTCGGCGATGCGCTCGGCAAGCGTCTCCACGAGCTTGATGTGTCCTTCCGCGATGATCGCCTTCACCCCCTGCGTGAGGCGGTTATAGCAGACGACGTCTTCAAGGCGGTCTCCGGTCGGATCGACGGGTTCGATCACCTCGATTTCGATGTCGATGCTCAGAGGCTGCGGCGCCGCCTTCTCGTAGCCATAGGCGCCGATCGACGCGTCGAGCTTCAGGCCGCGCACGAACACCTTGCGGCGCGGCGCAGTCGCGGGCTTGGGCAGCGGCGTCGGCTGGAGGGAGCGTTTCGTCATGACTATTCACCCACAAGCACGTCGGGCGTCTTCCAGATCAGATGCTGGCCGCCATCGACGGCGATGAGCTGGCCCGTCACCGCCCTCGCGCCCAAGAGGTAGCGGAGCGCGCCGGCGATGTCCTCAGGGGCAGCGCCGCGGCCGAGAACGGTCGCCTCGGTCTGGCGGCGGAAATCCGCTTCCGACTGGCGAACATTGCGCGCGGTCGGCCCGGGGCCTATCGCGTTCACGCGGATGTTCCGGGGCCCCAGCGCCTGGGCGAGCGTCGTGGTCAGGGTGAACAGGGCCGACTTTGCGACAGTATAGGAGAGAAACTGCGGCGTCAGCTTGAGGACGCGCTGATCGAGGATGTTGACGACAAGGCGATCCGTGTCCGGATCGGCGGCCGCCGCAAAATCCTGGATGAGCTTCACCGGCGCGCGGAGGTTGGCCTCGATATGCCGATCCCAGCTCTCCCGCGTCATGGTGAAAATGTCGTCCGTCTCGAAGGTCGAGGCAGAGTTCACCAGAACCCGCAGGGGTCCGAGCGCCGCGATTGCGGCCGGGACGACCGTTGCAGCCTCAGCCTCGCGCGCAAGATCGGCGCGGATGGGCGCCGCCCGGCGACCGCGCGCGCGAATCTCGCCAGCGACCGCTTCAGCCTCCGCAGCGGAGGCGCGATAGTGCACGGCGACGTCATAGCCTTCATCCGCAAGCGCAAGCGCCAGAGCGCGGCCGATGCGCCGTGCGCCGCCCGTCACCAGAGCCGCGCCCTTTGCCGCCGTCATGGCGCGACGCCGTCAATGAGGAAGAGCGCAACGATGAAGCAGAGATAGGCGGCGGTCATGAGGAGTCCCGTGCTGCGGCCGATGTCCTTTCGCATCCACGCAAAGGAGGCGACAAGAGCCGTGGCCGCCAGCATGACCGGTATCTCGAACATAAGAGCCGCGGGCGCAAACGCAAATCCGCCCGCCATTCCGGCGGCGCCGCCGACGGCCAGCAGATTGAAGATATTGGAACCAATGGCGCTCCCCATGGCGACGTCGGCCTTCTTCCGGAAGGCGGCGGCGAGGACGGTCGCGAGTTCGGGCAGCGAAGTTCCAAATGCGAGCAAGGCGAGCCCGATGATCTCCTGACGCACGCCCAGCGTCTCCGCGAGCGCAGCGCCATGCGTGATCAACAGCCCGGCGCCGATCGGGAGCCCGACGAGCCCGCCGAGAATGAAAAGGACTGTGTTCGGCGTGAGCCTCTTCCCGTCGGCGTAATCCTCAACCTCATCGATGACCGGATCGTCCCTCGCGCCCTTGGCGGCGCGACGCCAGACGTAGAAAACATAGGCTATGACGCCCGCGAACAGCGCCGCGCCGGTCACTGCGTCGATTTCTCGCCGCAAATAGGCGGCGGCGGCGAAGGCGCCGGTCGCGATGAGGAGCGCGCTCGTATGATGGCGCAGCCCCTCGGACTTCGCCGAAATCGGATAGATCAGGGCCGGGAGGCCTAGGACGACCAGCATGTTCGCGATGTTGGAGCCTACGATCGACCCTTCAGCGAGGCCCGAATGACCTTCAAGGACGGATCGGACAGCGACGAAGAGCTCGGGCGCCGACGTGCCGAACGCGACAATGGTGAGACTGACGATCAATGTCGGGATCGAAAAGGCGGTCGCCAGAGACACCGCGCCCCGCACCAGCAAGTCCCCGGAGACCAGGATGACGGCGAGGCCCAGAATGATCAATGCGATCTCAGCAGCCATGGAGCTCAGCGGTGAGCGGCCACCGGGGCCCTATCCTATTAGTCGGCGATCTCCGACGGGTTCCATTGCTGGATTGCATGGGGCGCTTCGCCAGACGGCGCCAGCTCTATCGCGACCGATTCGATCTGCTCCTGCTGGTCGAGGCCCGAAGTCATCCACCGGGCGCAAAAGCTGTTGCTTTGGAAAGAGAGGTCGAAATGGCGGGTCCGGCAAGCCCTTTGATAGGCCGCAAGGTTTGATCGCACATCGATGCACTTGTCTTTAAGATACGCATCCCACGACTTGCTGATAGCGTGGAGGTTGTTCGCGACCGCGACCAGGTCATTATATCTGTCGACCGAGGACTCGCTCCTTCGATTGAGCGAGTAATTGTTCAGCCGGGTATCGACCGTTTTCCACTCTTTGTAGATGCGGTCAGAAAAATCAGTGTACGCCACGCACATCGACATCTCGGATTCAGTCAATATGCGCTGAGCCGCAGCCGGCGAGACGCCCAGCACGGCGATTGCAGCGAGGCAGGTAAGCGCCCGGTTCATGATATCCCTCCCTGTCATTGTGATTCAATAAAGCTGCTTGTGGTCGTCCGGTCAATGTCGGCGGCTATCATCCGCATACCCCGGGGCATATTTCGACGGCA
>CAYTVQ010000276.1:0-3429 GCA_964441615.1 uncultured Caulobacterales bacterium
ATTGGATCGAAATTCGTCTTCCGGCTGAACGGGCGGCACATCTTCAATCCCGCGAATTTCGGCATCGTGACCCTCTTGCTGGCGACGGATGCGGTGTGGACATCGACGGGAGAATGGGGGTCGGCGCTGTGGTTCGCGCTGCTCGTCGCCGGGCTCGGCGCGCTGTCCACCTGGCGCGCGCAGCGCCTCGACGTGCCGATCGTCTTTCTTGGAACCTATGGCGCCCTTCTTCTTGTTCGCGCGCTCTATCTCGGGGACCCGCTGGCGATCCCGGCCTTAAGACTCGCCAATGCCGCGCTCATTCTCTTCGCCTTCTTCATGATTTCCGATCCCAAGACGACGCCGGACGACCCGCGGCGGCGGGCGGTCTTCGTCGCCCTCGCGGCGGCTCTCGCCTATGTGATCCAGTTTCACTTCTTCATATCGGACGGGATTTTTTACGCGCCTTTCATCGTCGGGCTTGTCGCCCTCGCCGTTCCGCAGAAGAATGGCGGCGGCGCGCGCTTCGAATGGGGCGCGCCGCCGGGAATTCCGTTCCGATCCGGCCGCCGGCGCGCGGCCCCCGCCGAATGATCCGTCTGGAGAGAATGACATGAAAGCCAACCTCAGGAAGAAATTGTTCGCGGCCGGCGCGGCGATCGCGGCTCTCTCGGCGGCCGGCGGCGCAGTCGCCTTTTGCGGCTTCTATGTCGCCAAGGCTGACACCAAGCTGTTCAACAAGGCGTCGAAGGTCGTGATCATGCGCGACGGCGAGCGCACCGTCCTCACCATGGCCAATGACTATCAGGGGGAACTGAAAGAGTTCGCCATGGTGGTGCCGGTGCCGGTCGTCCTCGAGGAAGGCCAAATTCACGTTACTGAAAACGCCCTCATCGACCATCTCGACGCCTACACCTCGCCGCGCCTCGTCGAGTATTTCGACGAGAACCCCTGCGCCTACCCACGTTACGAGAAGATGGCCGCGCCCGCGTCGGCCGCGGACAAGACGGCGGAAAGCGCAGGGCGCGGCGCCGACAGCCTCGGCGTCACCATCGAGGCGCAATACACGGTCGGCGAATACGACATCCTCATCCTCTCGGCGAAGGAATCGAGCGGCCTTGCGACCTGGCTGAAGCAGAACGGCTACAGGCTCCCCGCCGGCGCCGAAGCGACGCTCGGCAGTTACCTCAAGCAGGGGGTCAAGTTCTTCGTCGCCAAGGTCAATCTCGAGGAGCAGGCGAAGACGGGCCGCAAATATCTCCGCCCGCTGCAGATGGCCTTCGAGCATCCGCGCTTCATGCTGCCGATCCGGCTCGGCACGGTGAACGCCGACGGCAAGCAGGAGCTGTTCATCTTCACCTTGACAAAGACCGGGCGCGTCGAAACCACGAACTACCGGACGATCCGCCTGCCGTCAGACGAGAACGTGCCGCTCTTCGTCAAGGACGAATTCGGAGAGTTCTACAAGGCGATGTTCGAGAAAAGCACGAAGCGCGAGTCTGAAAACGCCGTCTTCCTCGAATATGCCTGGGACATGAACTGGTGCGATCCCTGCGCCGCCGATCCGCTCTCCAATGACGAGCTGCGCGAGCTTGGCGTCTACTGGCTCGACGGCGGCGGATCGTGGGAAAGCATGAAGAAGCCGGGCGTGCTGGTCCTTCCCGGACCGCGCCCGCCTCAGCCGCAGGCGGCCGATGTTTTCGTCACCCGCCTGCATGTGAGCTATGACGCCGCGCATTTCCCGGAAGATCTCATGTTCAAGGAAACGGGCGACCGCACCAATTTCCAGGGCCGCTACATCATGCGCCACCCCTATACGGGCGACGCGCAATGCGATGCCGCGGACGAGTACCGCGCTTCCCTGGGCGACCGCTACGAGAAGGAGGCGCAGGGTCTCGCCAACCTCACCGGCTGGGACATCGAGAAGATCCGCACCAAGATGAAAGAGAACGGGCAGGACTTCACGCCGCCGAAGAAGAAGACCTGGTGGGAGCGCCTCTGGGACGACGACAGGAAGGCCTCCGGCAAGGGCGGCTGAGCGCGCCATGACATCGCCCCGCGCCCGCGCGCTCGCCGAACGCATCGTCGCGCTCGGGGCGGAACGCGGGCTCAAGGTCGCGACCGCAGAATCCTGCACGGGCGGGATGGTCGCCGCGGCGCTGACCGACATTGCGGGGTCGTCCGCGGTGGTCGAGCGCGGCTTCGTCACCTATTCCAACGAGGCGAAGAGCGAACTCCTCGGCGCGCCCGCGGCGCTCATCGCACGTCATGGCGCCGTCAGCGCGGAAGTTGCGCGCGCCATGGCCGACGGCGCGCTCAGAAGGAGCCGCGCCGACATCGCCGTCGCCGTCACCGGCATCGCCGGACCGACGGGCGGGAGCGCCGACAAGCCGGTCGGCCTCGTCTGGTTCGCACTGGCCGCGCGCGGCGCGGCGCCCTTGACCGAACGGCGCGTCTTCGCCGGCGCCGATCGTGCTCTGGTGCGCTTGCGGGCGACCGAGACGGCGCTCGCCATGGTCGCGCGCGCCCTCTCCCGCCGTCTGCAGGCGAATTAGCCTATTTTACGAGCTTCACCCGCTCGCCGGCCGCGACCGATGTGCACGCATCCAGCCCGTTGAGAACGCAAAAGCGCTCGCGCTTGTAGTTCTCGAAAGCCGAGCGCTCCGCGAGGCTCGCAAGGGTGTCGCCGCTGCGCACCGCGATGACGTCGATGCGCTGGGTCGGCGGGACATTGACCGCCGCAGGGTTGATCTCGCGCAGCGAGGCGACCGACCGCTCGATGGCGTTCTGGAGCCCCTGAGTCGAGCCCTGTGCGCTCACCCACAGGAACAGATAATTCGTGTTCCCCTGCCATTTGATGACGAAGGGCTGCACGTCGACGACCTGCCCGCTCTGGGTCTGCGCCCGGCCATAGCCGGCCGCGCCCTGGCGTCCGGCGACGGAAAACTGGCGGATGTTCGAGAACTGCACGCCAAGCTGCTGGGCGAGCGGCCCCTGGATGATGGCCGACGGGGTTTCCGCGCTGTTCGCGCCGGTGAACTGCATCTGCGCGTTCTGCGCGGTGGCGATGACCGCGGTCGATGAATTCTGCAGCTTGAAGCCGTTCGGGACAGTGAAGGCGATGTGCATGTCCGGATGGATGAAATCATTGTCGCGGATGAAGCCCTGCGTCTGCGGATCGTCGCCATAAAGGATGCCGTCGATCCGGTTGAGATACTGGGTGCGGCTGTTCTCGGCCGTCATGGCGCCGCTGCGCGGAACCGCCTGCGCCTCGGCCGCGGCGCGGCGCACGCGCTCGGACGTGTTCGGGTGCGTGGAGAGGAATTCCGGCGGCGCGGCCTGCTGGCCCGCGATCTGCGACTCGAGTTTGGAGTAACGGTCGAGCGAGTCGAGAAACTCCGCCGCGCCCGTCGGGTCATAGCCGGCTGCGGCGAGGAGGCGCACGCCGAC
>CAYTVQ010000277.1:0-3429 GCA_964441615.1 uncultured Caulobacterales bacterium
ACGACCGCGTCATCGACTTGCTGGAGGAGGGCGTCGATCTTGCCGTTCGCATCGGGAGGCTCAGCGACTCGACCTTGATCGCCCGCAAACTCGCATCGTGCCGCATGATCTTGTGCGCGTCGCCGTCATATTTGAAGGCGCGCGGGGCGCCCAAGCATCCGCGCGACCTTGCGGCCCATGATTGCCTGACCTTCGCCTACTGGTCCGACGGCCCAGATTGGAGGTTCACGCGGCGCGGAGAGGAAGCGACGGTACGCGTCAAAAGCAGGCTATGGTGCAATAACGGCGACGCGATCATAGAGGCGTCCGCCACTGGCCTCGGCATCGCGCTACAACCAAGTTTTATTGCCAGCGCCGCGATTGAAGATGGCCGCTTGTCCGAGATATTGCCGAGTTGGCGCGCCCCGGAACTCGGCGTTTATGCGCTCTATCCGCCGAGCCAGTTTCTGCCAGCCAAGACGCGTGCCTTTATCGATCACTTGGCGGACTTTTTTGCCAGCATATAGGCAGAGTGATTATCGACGCCGCGTTATTGTCCGAAATTCGTGGATAATCTGTCGCCGACTCACCTGATTATCCGGCATGTTTGCCCCATTACATTTGGCGAACCGACTGCCGGATTCGAGCCAGTTTGGAGGACATTACATTATGCAAAATCTTGATCGGTTCACGCCCTATGCGCTCGCGGCGCTCCGCATCATCGCAGCCCTGATTTTTATGGAGCATGGCACACAAAAGCTGTTCGGCTTTCCAGCTGCGCCGGACTACATCCAGCCTGCGGTGGGTTCGCTTATGTGGATCGGAGGCGTCCTTGAGTTCGCAGGCGGCATTTTGCTTCTGCTCGGCCTCTTCACTCGCCCGGTTGCATTTGTCGTCGCCGGTGAAATGGCGGTCGCGTACTGGATGTTCCACGCGCCAGCAAACTTCTTCCCGGCATTGAACGGCGGGGACGCGGCCATCCTGTTCACCTTCGTATTTCTTCTTCTGGTCTTCGCCGGGCCTGGCGCCTGGAGCGTCGATGGCGTCCTGGGTAAGAAAACTGCGCACTGACTTGCGAAGCGACGAAATTCATCGCCGCTCGACCGATTGAGAAAGGAAGAACCTCATGCCAATCCGCCCCCTTCTACGCAAACCGCTTCTGCGCGGTCTCCGCATGGCAGGCTTTGCTGCAATTGTCCTGCAGACGACGCAGGCCACAGCAGCAGACCCCGAACTCGAAAGATATAAGACTGCCGAGCGCATCGCTTCGGAACACATCGCCAAATTCGATACTCTGGATTTTGAAGTGTTCACACACCAGAAATGGGAGCGTTTCAACGAGAGCCATGCCCCGGATATCGTCGTGCACTGGCCTGATGGACGTAAGACTGAAGGCCTCGACACGCATATCGAGGATCTGAAGGCGATGTTCGTCTATGCGCCGGACACCCGGATCACTGAACATCCCATCAGGATCGCTTCTGGCGAATGGACAAGCGTGGTTGGAGTGATGGAGGGGACGTTTACGAAGCCGATGCCCATAGGCAGCGGCAAGTCGATTCCACCGACCGGCAAGGCGTTCAAGTTGGTGATGTCCACGGTTGGACACTGGAAAGATGGCGTCATGGATCAGGAGTACCTGTTCTGGGACAACCAGGCATTCATGAAACAGATCGGCGTCACGCCGTGAGCTTTCGATCCGTGGCCTCTCAACAGGAAGCGTTTAACTTACGTGGATAAAGGAAAGGAGAGCCGATGGCCAACTTGCTGCCTGCCGTCTTTTTCGGCCACGGCAATCCGATGAATGCCGTCACGCAAAACAGCTACACAGAGGCGTGGCGGCGGATCGGGGAGGAGACGCTCAGGCCCAAAGCGATTCTGGCGATCTCCGCGCACTGGTACGTCCCCGAAACCGCAGTGACCGTGACAACAGCGCCTCGCACCATTCATGACTTCGGGGGGTTTCCGCCGGAGCTCTATCAGGTGCAGTACCCGGCGCCCGGCGATCCTGCGCTTGCCCGGCGGGTTCAGGAGGCGCTCGCACCGCTCGACGTGAAACTCGATAATTCTTGGGGCCTCGATCACGGCACTTGGTCCGTGTTGAAGCACGTTTATCCAGCCGCCGACATTCCCGTCGTACAGCTCAGTATCGATGAGACCAAGCCTGCGTCGTTTCATTTTGAAGTTGGCAAGAAGCTCGCGCCGCTCCGGGAAGAAGGCGTGTTGATCGCCGCCAGCGGCAACATCGTGCACAATCTTCACGCCTACGCGTGGGGCCGTCATCCGCGCGATCCCTACGATTGGGCAGTGCGCTTCGAGAACGCAGCCCGGGACTTCATGCTTGCCGGCGAATACAAGCCGCTCGTCAACTACGATAGCCTCGGGCCGGATGCGGCGCTGTCGATTCCGACACCGGATCACTTTTTGCCGCTTCTTTACGTCCTTGCCGCGCGGCAGAGAGACGAAAGCCTTCGTTTTCCAGTCGAAGGCGTCGATGGCGGTTCGATTTCGATGCTGTCGGTGCAAATTGGATAGGGCGTCATAACCAGCGGACGAGCAGTCGGTCTGTCCCGGCGTTGAGGCGCGTACCGCTCAACAACAAAAAGAAGGAGACTACATGAACAAAATGTACAACGTCGCCGTGATTGTCGGCAGCCTCCGAAAGGACTCGATCAATCGCAAAGTGGCCCACGCGCTCGCAGAGTTGGCGCCCTCGGGGCTCAAGCTGGGGATCGTCGAAATCGGGCAGTTGCCCATCTATAATCAGGACCGCGATGACAACCCGCCAGCCGAATGGACAGCGTTTCGCGAACGCGTCAGGGCGGCCGACGCTGTTCTTTTCGTCACGCCCGAGCATAACCGCTCGGCGCCTGCGGCGCTGAAGAACGCCATCGACGTCGGATCGCGACCCTACGGCAAGAGCGCATGGAGCGGTAAGCCGGGAGCTGTCGTCACCGCCTCGCCGGGCGGCATCGGCGGGTTCGGCGCCAACCACCATCTGCGGCAATCGCTTGTCTTCCTGAATGTTCCGGCGATGGCGCAGCCGGAAGCCTATATCGGGGGCGCCGATAAGCTGTTCGACGCGAGCGGCAAACTCGCCAACGAAGGAGCGCGCAAGTTCCTGCAGGATTTCATGCAGGCTTATGCCGCATGGATCACGGCAAACGCGAAATCATGACAGGGAGAACCTCAAATCCGCCGATTGGCCTTCCGCAGCAATCCTGCGCCTCGGAAACGCATTCGGAAGTGAGAGCTTGCGACGAGCGATTTTGCACAATTTGGCGCACTCGCCGCGAATATCGGGGAATTTCCGGGACCTGGCAGGAAACTCCAAGACGTTGAATTTTAAGGCATTTCGCCAAAATGAGAGGAGCCTCAAAACCCTCAAGAGAACGGCTTCCCAAGCTTCTCGTGCGGGTTCGATTCCCGCCGCCCGCTCCATACGATCGG
>CAYTVQ010000278.1:0-3425 GCA_964441615.1 uncultured Caulobacterales bacterium
GTCTCGCCGCAGCGGGCGCGGCGGCGATTTCTGCGGGGAGCGCGCTCGAGCTGCAATTCGTGCTCGCCCGCATCGGCGTCACGGATGCCTGGGATGACGTCGAGGCGCTGTTCGCCGCCTATCGCATCTCGGTTCGCGCTTTCGACGAAACAGAGCTCGCCATCGCCCGCGACGCCGCGCTCCGCTTCGGCAAGGGCCGTCACAAGGCGGCGCTCAATTTCGGCGACTGCTTCGCTTATGCGCTGGCGCGCGCCGAGGATATGCCGCTCCTCTTCGTCGGCGACGATTTCGCCAAAACGGATGTGAAAGCCGCCTGAGCGCGGCGTCCCGCGCGAGCGCCTCACCCCGGCGTCCGCCAGCGCAATCCCGGAAAGTGCGCGAAGTCGCGGCGCCCCTTGCCCCCGCTCCCGCGCCCCTATCAGATGATGCGCCTCAAGCGGAGGGGCGCCGTGAAGCTGGCTCTCAAACTCCTCGCCTGGCTCGGCATGATCGCTTCCGCCGGCGGCGCGGTCCTTGCCGCCGTGTTCGCGCTTGCGGCGGCGGCGAATGCCTCGCCCGAGCAGCTGCGCGGCGTCTATCTCGCGATCGGCGCCTCCCTCGCGCTCGCCGTGTTCGGCTGCGCCGCAGCGCTGATGCTCCTGAAGTCTGGCCGCGTTGGGTACGCCGTCTTCGCCAGTTTCGCGCCCCTGCCGCTGATGGTCGCCGCGCTCTTCGCCTTCCTCCGATAGGCGCGACATAAGCGAGGGCCGGCGCTCTCAAATTGTCGAAAAGGGCCGCGCGGGCTATCACGCGAAGGTCGCCTGGAATTCCGGATCCGCCGCCGCTGACCGAGGTTAGTCATGCGCCTTCACGGAAAAATCGCGCTCGTCACCGGCGCCGCGCAAGGGATCGGCGAAGCGATCGCCCGCGCTTATGCGCGCGAGGGCGCGCGCGTCTTCGTCAGCGATCTTGACGAGTCGGGCGCCGCGCGCGCCGCCGCGAGCCTGCGCCAGCCCCATCTGAAGCTCGACGTCCGCGAGGAGGCCGACTGGATCCAAGCGATCGACGAGGTCGTCAGGTCCGCCGGCAGGCTCGATGTCCTCGTCAACAATGCGGGCGTCACCGGCTTCGATGCGCGCATGGCGCCGCAGGATCCCGAGCATGCGAGCCTCGAGGACTGGCGCGCCGTGCACGCGACCAATCTCGACGGCGTCTTTCTCGGCTGCAAGCACGCGATCCGCGCCATGCGCGCGACGGGAAGCGGCGCGATCGTCAACATGTCCTCACGCTCCGGCATTGTCGGCATATCGGGCGCTGCAGCCTACGCCTCGTCCAAGGCGGCGGTGCGCAACCACACCAAATCGGTCGCGCTCTACTGCGCCGAGCAGGGCCTCAACATCCGCTGCAACTCGATCCACCCGGCGGCGATCCTCACGCCTATGTGGGAGCCGGTGCTCGGGACCGGGCCCGAACGCGCGCAGCGGCTCAGGGATTTCGTCGCCGACGCGCCGCTGAAACGCTTCGGGACGCCCGAAGAAGTCGCGGCTGTCGCGGTGCTGCTCGCCTCCGACGAGTGCCCTTATATGACGGGCGCCGAAATCCACATTGACGGCGGCATCCTGGCGGGGTCGGCGGTAGCGCCGTCTGCGCAAGAGTGACGGCCATCCGGCCCGCCGACCAGGCATCGCAGCGCCATCTGCTGTGGCGCATCATTGCTGAGGCGCAGGCGGGGATCGACGCCGGGGCGCTTTTGCGCCCGCACCTCGCCGCGCTCGATCCCGTGCAGCCTTATCTCCTTCTCGGCGCCGGCAAGGCCGCCGGCGCCATGGCGCGGGCTGTCGCGAAACGATGTCCCCAAGCGCGCGGGCTCGTCGTGACCACGCAGGCCGAACCGCCCGCCGGCGGCATCGAGATCATCGGCGCCGCGCATCCGGTCCCCGACGAAACGTCTGTGGCGGCCGCCGAACGCATCCTCGCGCTCGCCCGCGCCGCGCGCCCCGATGAGGAAATCCTGTTCCTGCTCTCGGGCGGCGCCTCCTCGCTCATGGCGCTGCCGGCGCCGGGGCTCGCCCTCGCTGACAAGCAGGCGATGACCCGCGCCCTGCTCGCGTCCGGCGCGCCGATCGGCGACATCAATATCGTCCGCAAGCATCTGTCGGCGATCAAGGGCGGGCGGCTTGCGGCGGCGACCCGCGCAGCGGTTCACACCTTCGCGCTCTCGGACGTGCCCGGCGACGATCCCGCCGCCATCGGATCCGGCCCGACGGTTTCCGACACCTCTGTGCAGGGGGACGCGCGGGAGATTCTCGCGCGCTGGCGCGTCGCTCCCTCGCCTGCGGTCGCCGCCGCGCTCGCCCATCCGCGACAGGAGTTGCTGAAAAATTACGCGCCCGGCCTGCGTCGTGACTTCACCCTGATCGGCGGCCCCGACACGGTGCTCGCGATTCTTGCACGCATCGTCGCGCGCGAGGGGTTCGAGCCCGTCAATCTCGGCGCCGTCGAAGGGGAAGCGCGTCACGTCGCAGCCGAGCAGGCGCAACTGGCCATTCAACGCGCCGAAAGCGGCAGGCCTTGCGCGCTCATTTCAGGCGGCGAGCTGTCGGTGACGCTCGGAGGCGCGGCGGGGGCCGGCGGTCGCTGCCGAGAATTTCTGCTGGCGCTCGCGCTCGCCGGCTGCCAGCGCGCCGGGATATGCGCAGCGGCCTGGGACAGCGACGGCGTCGACGGAGTCGGCCCCGAGGCCGGCGCGCTCCTGTTCGCCGACTCGCTTGAGCGCGCCAGCGTCGCCGGCATTGACCCGCAAGCCATGCTGAACCGGCACGAGAGCGGCGCCTTCTTCGCAGAGATCGGCGACTCGGTTTCGATCGGCGCACAGCCGACCAATATCGGCGATCTTCGACTCATTCTTGTCGGCGCGTCCTAAACTCTCGCGCGAGAAAATTGCGCACGCACGCGACTTTCACACAGGTCGTCAATGCGAGGGCGCCTGCCGCGCGCGCTGACGAAAAAGTGAGGCGTTTTGACCGCGCGCGCCGAAAGCTGTCGCGGCTCGGCCATAAAGATGTTACATTATCCGCAGTCACCAATTGTTAATCGGGCGGCGTTTACCATGACGCCTGAGGAAGCGGGCTAGCTGCGATCGACAGAGGAAATTCCGGCAAGACGCACGACGGACGGCGCGAAAAGGTCATTTGCGGGCAGGCGATGAGACACGAGATCAACCGAAGCCACGGCGCCCTGAAAGCACAGGATGCGTTCGTTCCGTCCGCCGGATTTTCGACAAAATCTTCGCGCTCCGGCCGCGACTTCGCCACGGCGCTTCCAGCTTCGAGCGTTCGCCAGCGCTCATGCGATCATGACAAAGCGTCCGGGGTCTTCTCTACGGCCTTCCCGCGCCCACATGCTTTTCGAAGCGGTTGCGTTCAACGTCGTTTCTTCCAAATGCC
>CAYTVQ010000279.1:0-3419 GCA_964441615.1 uncultured Caulobacterales bacterium
GGACATGACCGCCGTCGGCTTCAACGCCATGGGCGGGCGGGGCTGCATCTCGGTGGCGGCCAATATCGCGCCCGACCTATGCGCGCAGCTTCAGGCGGCGACGCTGAAAGGCGATTTCGCAGGGGCGCTCGCGCTTCAGGACCGCCTGACGCCCCTTAACGAGGTCCTCTTCCGCGACGTCAATCCCGGCCCCGTCAAATACGCGCTCTCGCTCATGGGTCTGTGCACGGAGGAACTGCGCCTGCCGCTCGTTCCGCCGCCGCCGGCGGTGAAGGACGAGGTGCGCCGGGTCCTCGCCGGCCTCGGGCTTATTGGCCAATGACCGAGAAGAAAGACGGGCGCAAGATCGTCTCCGAGAACCGGCGCGCGCGGCACGACTATTACATCGAGGATGTGGTCGAGGCTGGGCTGGTGCTGACCGGCACGGAGGTGAAGGCGCTGCGCGAGCGCCGCGCGACGATTGCGGAAGCCTACGCCTCGCCGGAAAATGGCGGCATCTGGCTGCTCAACGCCAACATCCCCGAATATTCCGCCGGCAATCGCGAGAACCATCTGCCGAAGCGGCCGCGCAAACTGCTGCTGCGCGCGCGCGAGATCGCAAGGCTCTCCCAGGCGGTTGAGCGCAAGGGTTACACGCTGGCGCCGCTCCGCCTCTATTTCAACGAGCGCGGCATCGCCAAGATCGAGATCGGCCTCGCCCTCGGCAAAAAGGGCCACGACAAGCGCGAGACCATCAAGGAGCGCGACTGGTCCCGCCAGAAGCAGCGGCTGCTGCGGGATCGGGGGTAGGCGCTAAAGCGCGTTGGTTTCGAATTGAATCGCGGGGGATTCCCGAGGCGAACGAACCCTGATTCATGCTGATGGCCGGGAGGAGGCCGGCAGGCATGGCGCATGGAGCTGCACTTCGCACGCGGGTTATAAGGGCGGTTGTCGAGGATGGGTTCTCCCGGAATGAGGCGGCGCGGATTTTCCGGGTCGGGATTGCGAGCGCGATCCGTTGGGTGGAGGTTTTTGAGAAGTCGCAACGGACCGCGGCCCTTCCGACTGGCGGGGACCGGCGCTCGGTTCTGAAGCCGCATCGCGATTGGCTTCTGGCGCTTCGGCGCAAGGAAAACGATCTGACGCTCGACGCCATCGCCGAGCGTCTTCTTCGAGCGCATGGCGTGAAAGCCGACAAGTCGATGCTGTCGCGCTTCTTCGCTGCTGAAGGGATCAGCTTCAAAAAAAACCGTTCGCGCCAGCGAACAGACGCGCGCCGACGTCGTTCTGCGACGTGAGGCGTGGCGACGCGATCAGACGCGTCTCGCCGGCCGGTTGATCTTCCTCGACGAGACGTGGACATCGACGGCGATGACGCGTCGCTACGCATGGGCCGACATCGGCGCGCGCGCCTTGGGCCATGCGCCGAACGGGCATTGGAAAACCACGACCTTCCTTGCAGGCCTCACGACCGAAGGCGTCATCGCGCCGTTCGTCCTCGACGGGCCGATCAACGGCGAATGCTTCCTCGCCTGGGTCGAGCAAATCCTCGCCCCGGAATTGCGCAAGGGCGACATCGTCATCCTCGACAATCTGTCGAGCCACAAGGGTGACGCTGCGGCCCGCCTCGTCGCTGAAAAAGGCGCGCGCCTCCTGTTCCTTCCGCCCTACAGTCTAAAGCGGCGTGCGCAACGGGGCGGACGGTTTGTACGAAGAAGCCGCGACAATCCAAGAAAAGAGCGGGCGCCGTGGTTCCGAATCACGGCGTTACAATCTGCCTTCCGATCTGAAGGGGGAGACAGCGGGCGCGCCCTAACGCGGCGCGCCCGCTTCGCCGTCAGAGCGCCGATTTGCCGGCGACGAGATCGGCGAACTTCTGGCTCTCGTGGGCTGTGAGCGCGCCGTCAGCGTCAAGGTCGGCGGCGGCGTAGGCGGCAAGGCGCGCCTCGACGAATTTCGTTCTGTCAATCTGCGTCGCCTTGCCTGCGATATCGGCGAACTGGATTTCGGCCGTCTTGGGCGCGGGGGGCGCTGCCGTCGTCACGGCGTCCGAAGCCGCGGGCGTCGGCGCAGTCGCCGCGCTCTTGGCCGCCATTTCTTTCGCCTTGTCATCGCGCGCCTTCAGCAGCGCCGCAAATTCGGCCTTGGTCAGATTGAGGCTCTTGTCAGAGTCGGCGAAAGCGAATTCGGCGTCGGCGAAAGCCTCGGCGTCCGCCTTCGTGACGACTTTTGCGGCGTCGGGGAGGACCGGCGCCGGCGCCGCGACAGCGGGATTCTTGAGCGATGGCGCGGGATTGCTGGCCGCTGCGACATGAAGCTGCGCGATGGCCGGCGCCGCGAACCCGGCGCCGATGACGATGGCGAGCGCAAATAGCTGTTTTCTCATCTGGAACTCCTTCTTTTCGCGCGCGGACTGACAAGGGTTGAGCGCGCGCGACGGCTTGTGCGCCGCATCGGACCGCGAGCGCGAGTTAATCCTTGGTCACGCTGGCCTTCCTGAGCGATTTTTCATATCCGCCGTCATAGAGTTCACGAATATCGACCGAAGACCTTTCGCCGAGCGCGTCGAAGTTCTGCTCGATCCACTCATGCGCGATGACCCGCCCGCGCTGCTTCAGCTCTTCGAGGAAATCCAGCTCGACATTATATTTGCTCGCTACGCGAAGGTCGTCGAGTGCGCGGTCGCTTCTGATCGAGTGTATGCGGATGTTCTTCAGATAGTCGCGGTACTCGGGCTTCAGCCACTCCTGCTTGAGCAGCTTCTTGACGAACCCAATGGCGCGCAATTCGCCTAGCAGGGCGGAGTTGAAGCTGATTTCATTCAGGCGGTTGGCGATCTCGCTCGCCGTCTCGGGAACCTTCTCTCGAGTAAGCGGATTGACGTGCACGAGCACGATGTCGCGGGAGTCCGCATCGTAGAAGAACGGGAAGAGCGCAGGATTTCCCGTATAGCCGCCGTCCCAGTAGAATTCGCCGTCGACTTCGACCGCTCTGAACAGATGGGGCAGGCAGGCCGACGCCAGAACGACGTCGGCGGAAATCTGCTCGACACGGAAAATCTTGACTTTTCCGGTGCGGACATTGGTCGCGTTGATGAAGAGCTTGACGGCGTCGCAGCGGCGCAACTGGTCGAAATCGATGACCTTTTCGAGAAGAGTCTTCAGGGGGTTGAGCGCAAAGGGATTGATCTGGGAAGGAGAAAAGGTGCGGGTCAGCCATTCGAACCACCAATAGCCGGGAGAGCCTTCGACGTTGTAGTCGCCGGTCGCACGATCAAAAGGCGTGCGCTTCACCGGATTCGTCCATTGGCCGAGCAGGCTCATCTCGCGCCACAGCCGGTCGAGTCGCGTGCGGGCCTTCCCGGCGCCGCCCTCATGCAGGCCGTAAGCGAGCGCCGCAGCGGTCAGCGCTCCGGCGCTCGTGCCCGATATCGCCTCGAT
>CAYTVQ010000280.1:0-3417 GCA_964441615.1 uncultured Caulobacterales bacterium
TGCAGCGCGTTGGCGTCGACGCCGCCGGTCAGGACCTTGCCCGATGACGGAACCACCGTGTTGTAGGCGCGGCCCAAACGCGTGATCGAATCGAGGAGGATCACCACGTCGCGCCCGTGCTCGACGAGGCGCTTGGCCTTCTCGATCACCATCTCGGCGACGGCGACGTGGCGCGTCGCCGGCTCGTCGAAGGTCGAGGAGATGACCTCGCCTTTGACCGAGCGCTGCATGTCGGTCACTTCCTCGGGGCGCTCGTCGATCAGGAGCACGATCAGGAAGCATTCGGGATGGTTCGCGGCGATCGAATGCGCGATGTTCTGCAGGATGACGGTCTTGCCGGTCCGGGGCTGGGCGACGATGAGCTGGCGCTGGCCCTTGCCGACGGGCGCGACGAGATCGATGACCCGGGCCGTCAGGTCCTTCTTCTTGTCGCCCGTCTCGTTCTCGATCTCCATTTTGAGCCGCTCCTGCGGGTAGAGCGGCGTCAGATTGTCGAAATGGACCTTGTGGCGCGCCTTGTCCGGATCCTCGAAATTGATGGTTCCGACCTTCAGAAGCGCGAAGTAGCGCTCGCCGTCCTTGGGCGAGCGGATCTCGCCGACCACCGTGTCGCCGGTTCTGAGGCCGAAACGGCGAATCTGCGAAGGCGAGACATAGATGTCGTCAGGGCCGGGCAAATAGTTCGCTTCCGGCGAGCGCAGGAAGCCGAAGCCGTCGGGCAAGACCTCCATCACGCCGCCCCCGCTGATCTCGACATCATGGTCCGCGAGTTCCTTGAGGATTGCGAACATCATGTCCTGGCGGCGCATGGTCGAGGCGTTCTCGACTTCGAGCTCCTCGGCGAAGTTCAGGAGCTCGGTCGGCGATTTGGTCTTGAGGTCCTCGAGGGACATTTTTGCGGGGAGAGACATGGAAGGCACCCTGGGGGAATACAATTGTGAAACAGCCGCGCGACAGCGGCGCGGACGGCGATGGAGGCGGCGGCGGTCTCGGTTGCGGCGCCCGCTAAGCGGCCAGCGCGCCGGAGGAGGAGGGATGGCGCTCATATAGCCCTGGAGGCGAGAAGGTCAATGCGTGGCCGGGCGACGGCCCTTCTGGCGCTGCGCGGCGTTTTCACGCAAGAGCGCCGGCCCCGTTCCCCGAGCCGCGCTAGAAAGGCTTGATGACTGCGAGAAAGACGGCTGCGAGCATCATCACGAACGGGACCTCGTTCATGATGCGCCAGAACCGCTCGGTCCCTGGCCGCTCGCCTCGGGCGAATTTTTTCACGGCCCCCGCGTAATAGCCGTGGATGGCGGCGAGGCCGAGGACAATCGGAAATTTGACCAGGAACCAGGGCTCGCGGAGCAGGGCGGGATTGGCGTAAAGCATCAGCCCGGCGAAGATCCACAGCAGGATGATCGCGGGATTCATGATGCCCTTGAGCAGGCGCCGCTCCATGGTTGCGAAGAAGCGTTCCGCTTCGCCGCCCTTTTCGGCCTGATGGTGATAGATGAAGAGCCGCGGCAGATACATCATGGCGGCCATGAAGGCGACCATTGCGGCGATGTGGAGGCCCTTGATCCAGGGATAGACCGAAAGCAGGAAGTCGCGCATCGCTCAGCGCCCTTCGCGAACGATTTCGACGAGTCGGGCGACATGTTCGACCGGCGTCTGCGGCGTGAACCCGTGGCCGAGATTGAAGACATAGGGCGCGCCGCGGAACGCCTCGATCAGCTCGAGAGCCGCCCTCTCCATCGCCGCGCCGCCAGCAACCGCCAGCAGCGGATCGAGCCCGCCCTGCACGGTGGCGTGCGCAGAGAGCGTTTCGCGGGCCCAGCGCCAGGGCGTCGCCGTGTCGATGCTTATGGCGTCGCATTGCGCGAGTTGCGCGTATTCCGCTGCGAGCACGCCGACGCCGCGCGGGAACACTATGATCGGCGTTTGCGGCCGTTTCTCTTTTACGGCCGCCGCAAGGCGCGCCATCGGCTCAAGCGAGAGGCGGCGCGTCAGATCTTCCGGCAGGCCCCCGGCCCAGGTGTCGAAAAGCTGCAGCGCGTCGGCCCCCGCATCGACTTGCGCCACAAGATAGTCGGCGGTCTTGTCAACCAGAATGCCCAGAAGCGCCGCGATGAATGACGGATCCCGGTACCAAAGGGCGCGCAGGGCCGCCGGATCCTCGCTCGGCCCTCCGGTCAGCATGTAGGTCGCCACCGTCCAGGGCGCCCCGGCGAAGCCGATCAGCGCCTTGTCAGGCGCCAGCGCCGCGCGCGTCCGGCGTACGGTTTCAAAAATTGGAGCGAGCGGGCCGAGTACGTCGCGGCTTGCGAATGCGTCGAGGTCTTTGGCCAGAGCTGGCGGGAGGAGTCTTGGACCTTCGCCTTCCTCAAAGCTCAAAGTTTGACCGAGGGCCTTCGGTATGACCAGAATGTCGGAAAAGAGGATCGCTGCATCGAGGTCGAAACGGCGCACGGGCTGCAACGTGACTTCTGCGGCGAGTTCCGGATCGAAGCAGAGCTTCAGGAACGATCCCGCCGTCGCGCGCGCCGCCCGATATTCCGGCAGATATCGTCCGGCCTGACGCATGAACCAGACCGGCGGGCTTGCAGAAACCTCTCCGGCAAGGGTCCTCAGGAATTTCGAGTTCCGTGGCGGCGCTTCGACTCCTTCGGACACTTTCCGTTAACCTTCCTTAAAAGAAGATGAATCAGATGGTAGGCTGGGGATGCGGGGAAAGTCTCGGCCAGAGGAGATTCTCCGCATGCGCCGCAGCCCTCTTCCTCACGATTTCCGCAGGGCTCGTCAATGTCCCGAGGATGCCTGCATCAAGCCAGACGGCTGATTCCACGGCGCGGTGACATGCAGAAGGCCGCCTGGAGGCTGGAGTTTCCAGATCCTGGCCGCGTCTCCCCCATGGACAGAGCGGGGATTTCAGTTTTCAGTTTCCCTTGGGCGCCTTGTCGGCGCCATGATTGGGAGATCGAGCGCCTTGGAAGCCGTCATGCAGATTTGTTCCCGTCTTGAACCGGTTTTGCACCTTGCATGAACAGGCAGGGAGCCGCCGCCAGGGCCGCCCGTCTGACGGTCGCGAGCTATTTTCATGTTCACCTCGTGTCGGATTCGACTGGCGAGACTCTCAACGCCATGCTCAAGGCGACTACGTCGCAATTCGCCGCGGCCAAGCCGCTCGAACACATCTACGCGCTGATCCGGTCGCGCCCGCAGCTTGAGCGGGTGCTTGCGGAAATCGAAGCCGCGCCGGGACTTGTTCTTTACACGATGGTCAACCCTGAGCTGCGGCGAATCCTTGAGGCCCGCTGCGCCGAGCTGCAAACGCCGGCGGTTTCCGTGCTCGATCCCCTTCTTGCCGCATTCGCCGATTACCTCGGCGTCGAGAAGACCGGTCGGGCCGGGGCCCAGCATGAGATGAACGACGCC
>CAYTVQ010000281.1:0-3400 GCA_964441615.1 uncultured Caulobacterales bacterium
CGCGTTAGCGTAGGCCAGCGTAGTCGCGCGCGTTGCAGCGAAGTCGGCCTAAGGCACCTTTTAATCAGAGGGTCGATGGTTCGATCCCATCCGGGCTCACCAAGGCGCTTGGTGGCGGCGAGCGCTCTGTCTCCCGCCTCAGGGACGTCCCAGGCTTCGCCGCCCGATACGATCGAACTTGCTCTCCGCAGGTCAGACCGCCGCCATTAGTCGCCACGGGTCATGAGACCCGACCCTGTCTAGCTTGACCTCGCAGTTTACCTGCCTCTACCCTAGCATAGGGGACCGGGGGGCAAATGACCCGAAGAACCAAATGGCGCGCCGGCGGGGCCGCAGCGATCCTCATTGCGGCGTTTGCCCAGAATCAGACCGCGGTCGCTCAGACTCGACTCGAGGCGGCCCCGGCGGTCGCTGTAAAACATGCTTACCTTGAAAAGGTGCGGGCTGGCATCGCGCAGATCGCCCGGTATCGCGCCAGGGGCGCCCTCAGCGAGGCTCAGGCCCTCAGCGTTACCGATCCGCACCTCGTTGAGTTTGCTTCGCCCCTCGCGCGCGCGGTCCGCCAGGTCGGCGATGCGCGCCTTGAAGCGGAACTCTATCACGAGCTCGGCCTTCTCAACCTTGATCTCGGATACCTCGTCATGGCGCGCGAGTACCTGACGGAGGCTCTGGCCGTTCCCCGGCTCGCCGATCACATGAGCCGCGCCGAGATCGCCGCCGTGAAACTGGCCCTTGGGCGCACGGACATGGACAGCGGCGAGGTCGCCGCCGCCCGCGGCCGCTTCATTGAAGTTGTCGCCGACAGCGCTCTCGATCAGACCTCCGACGTGGTTCTGCAGGCTCAGCATCTGCTGTTCATGGTTGATGCGGCGGGGGTGCGCGACGGGCCTCCCGACGCTGGCGCCCTCGGCCAGAGGCTGGCGGAATGAAGAGGGCGCGGATTTTCCTCGCGGGCGCTGCGGCCGCCCTGCTCGTCTCTGCGGACGCGCAGGACATCGGCGCCAGCAGCGCACCCACAGACATTCTCGGAACGGATGGAAAACCGGTGCTGCGCTATTCGCAATCAAATGCGCTGGTCATCGGCGTCTCCAATTACGAGAATGGCTGGCGGCGCCTGCCGAACGTCCAGGAGGACGTCAAGGCGGTCGGCGAGGCGCTATCGAAGAACGGCTTCAGCGTGCGGACGCTGCTCGATCCGACCGGCGAGGAGCTCAGAGGCGTTCTTGAGGAATTTGTCTTCGATCACGACGACCCGGATGCGCGGCTGCTCGTCTACTTCGCCGGACATGGTCACACGCTGGTGAGCGACGGCTCGAAGCGCGGCTATTTCGTGACGAAGGACGCGCCTCGGTTCGATCCGAACGCCGACGACGCCAAGCTGAAGCGCCGGCTCTTCAAACGCAGCGCCATGTCCGTCAACGACATCTACGCTTTTGCAGCGGAGACGGACGCCAAGCACATCCTGTTCGCCTTCGACGCCTGTTTCGCCGGGTCTGTTTTCAGCGCCGTCGGACGATCGTATTCGCCGGATCCGGAAATCCGGCAGGAATTCGACCAGCGAGTACGCTTCTTCATCACTTCGGGCGACGAGACGCAGTCGGTGCCCGACTACAGCATCTTCAGACGCGCCTTCATCGATGCGTTCAGCGGCGCCGGTGACAGCAATGGCGACGCTTACATGACCGCCTCGGAGCTCGGCGGATACGTTTATGAAGTGGTTCGGAGCCGCAGCAGCCCCAGCCAACCCCTTGAACCTCAATTCGGTCCTGCAGCCGACACCGAGGGGGGCGGCGACATCGTCTTTGTCCTCCAGCCCGAGGAGTCGGGCGCCGGTGAAGGCGATGCGCGTGCGGTCGGCGAGCATTTCCGGGATTGTTCCGTGTGCCCTGACATGAGGGTCGTGCCGGCAGGCTCATTCAGGATGGGCGCCATGGGAGGCTTCGCCTCCTCTCCCGTAACAGAGGTCGCCATCGCGAAAAACATCGCGGTGGCCGAAGCGGAAGTGACGTTCGAACAATGGGACCTTTGCGTCAAGGACGGCGGCTGCGCCGGCTATCTGCCCCATGATCAGGGCTGGGGGCGCGGCGACCGTCCTGTCATCAATGTCTCGAAAACCGACGCGCGCCGATATGTCCACTGGCTGAAGACGGTCACCGGCCAGCCCTATCGTCTGCCCTCGGAGGCGGAGTGGGAGTACTTTTCGCAAGGCGCGGTCGGAAACGACGCGCGTCGCTGCGAGATCGGAAACCTGCTCGATCCGCTTGATCCGGGCGAAACCGGCGCCTGCGCCGACGGCGCCGTCTATACGAATCCTGTCGGCGCCCTAAATCCCAACGCCTTCGGCCTTTTCGACACGATCGGAAATGTCGGGGAGTGGGTGGAGGACTGCTGGAACTGGACGCATGACGGCGCGCCGGCCGACGGTGCGGCGCGCACGGACGGAGACTGCGGCGCCGCCGTGTTCAAAGGCGGCAGCTGGAAGGATCATCCGAAAATCGCCTCGCCCGCCATGCGGGGCCGCGACACCGTGCAGAACAGGGTGCAGTTCGTGGGTTTCAGGGTGGTGCGCGATGTCGGTCAGTAGCGCGATGATCCCACGAAGATTTGCGCTTGTCGCTGCGGCCGCGCTCGGCGCCCTGTTCGCGCTTGCGACCGACGCCGTCGCGGGCGTCAACCAGATGAACGGCAATTTCTACATCAGCTATGAGGATGTGAAGGTCCCGAACGCAGGCCGGGAGCTGACGATATTGAGAACCTACAATTCCAATTCGGCGGAGATCGGCTGGTTCGGCCTGGGCTGGGCCAGTCTCTACGAAACGAGGCTCCTTTTCAGCATCGACGGCAGCATCACCGTCGCCGAGCAAGGAGCCGGCGCAAAAAATCTGTTCCAGTCGGCCTCGACCGGACCGGCGGTCGAGGACGCTGTCGCTGCGCTCGTTAACGCCTTGGTCAAAGGCGGCGAGATCAAGACGCTGGCGCGCGCCGAAGAGCTGCAAGACCTCCTCGTCGACAATTCGGAATGGCGGCTTTCTTGGGCCCAGAGGGCCATCGATAAAGGCTGGATCGAACCGGCGCCGCCGCCGGTCGGCGCAAAGCTCCTTTCCCGCAAATTCGGGAACCAGGAGATCGAGGTCTTCGAAAACGAAATCGTGCGGTCTCTGGCGAATGGGGAGACGCAAGTTTTCGACCGGAGCGGCCGTTTAACGGCGGTTCGCCAGCGCGACGGCCAAGTCACAAATCTCCTGTGGTCGGACAACGGTCGCCGTCTCACCTTCACCGATGCGGCCGGCATCGCGCGTCTTCAGGCGAACTTCGCCCCGGACGGACGCGTCGTCTCGATTTCCGGGCCTCAGGGCCAGGCGAGCGAATATCGCTACGATGGAAGGCTCCTCATCTTTGC
>CAYTVQ010000282.1:0-3386 GCA_964441615.1 uncultured Caulobacterales bacterium
GCGGAGTTGCGTCATGACGGCCGAAATCTTCACCTTTCGGAAACCACGCCGGTTCTTGTGCCTGTCCTTCCCCTATTGGCCGACGGACCGGAAGAAACGCATCGCGCCTTCACTCGCCGCGAGCGGCGCGCCGCTCATTCTTTTTGAGAAGGCGGAAAATGCGCTGCGCCTCCATGCGCTCGACGCGGGCGCCGAAGCGCTCGGCCTCCATAAGGGCCAGCCGCTCGCCGAAGCCCGGGCGATCGAGCCTTCGCTCATCGCCGCACCCACCGACCCGCAGGGCGCAGAAAGGGATTTCCGCACACTTTGCGCCGCGCTGACGCGCTATGCGCCTTTCGTCGGCAAGTTCAGCGCTGCGGACGCCTTTCTTGACGTGACGGGCGCTGCGCATCTCTTCGGCGGCGAGGCGGCGCTCATCGAGGACGCGCTCGCCCGTCTTGCGCGCCTGAAGCTCACGGCGCGCGCCGGCCTCGCCGGCAGCCCGGGCGCGGCCTATGCCGTTGCGCATTTTTCCCATGCGACAATAGTTCCCGAAGGCGCGGCGCGTGCGGCGCTGAAGGACCTCCCCGTCGCGGCCCTGCGTCTCGACGAGAAGACAGCCGAAACCTTGCGGCGACTCGGCCTCAAACGCATCGGCCAGCTTTACGACATGCCGCGCGCGCCCCTGACGGCGCGTTTCGGCGCCCTGCTTCTCAAGCGTCTCGCGCAGGCGCTCGCGGAAGAAGACGAGCCGATCGATCCACTCTTCCCGCCGCCGGATTACGAATCCGCTGCGCCCCTGATCGAACCGATCTCTTCGGCGGCGGCGATTCTCATCTGTGTTGAGCGCCTCGCCGCCGATCTTGAAATCGCGCTCGAACGCGACGGCAAGGGCGGTCGGCGCTTCGAACTGGCGCTTTATCGCGTCGACAATCATGTGCGCCGCATCGCCATCGCAACGGCGCGCCCCGAGAGAAAACCGTCGGCGCTGCTGCGGCTTTTCAGGGATCGTCTCGCCGACCTCCATGACGAACGCGAAGCCGGCTTCGGCTATGATCTCCTTAAACTGAAGGCTTTCGATTGCGAGCCGTGCGAAACAGCCGCGCCTGCAACCTTCGATGCGCCGCCGCCGAAGGGTGACCTTCCCGCCCTCGCCGCCCGCCTCGCCAATCGCTTCGGCCCCCGCCGCATCTGCGCGCTCCGCCTTGAAAACGCGCATATGCCCGAGCGCTCGGCGCGATTTGCGCCCTTCGGGGAAGCCGTTCCCCCCATGCCCCCTCTCGCGCCTGCGCGCGAAGGGGGGAATCTTCGCGCCGAAGGCAGCCGCCCCGTGCTTCTCCTTCCCTCTCCGGAAGCCATACGCGCCGTCGCAAGCGTGCCTGACGGACCGCCCATGCGCTTTGTCTGGCGGCGCGTCTCCTACGAAGTCAGAAAGGCAAGCGGCCCCGAACGCATCGCCGGCGACTGGCGGCGATCGCATGAGGAGAAGACGCGCGATTATTACCGCGTCGAGGACGCAGCCGGCCGGCGCTTCTGGATCTGCCGCGAAGGCCTCTTCGGCGAGAGCGACCCGCCAAAATGGTTTGTATACGGCTTTTTTGCGTAAGCCCATGTACGCAGAACTCGCCGCACTCTCGAACTTCTCTTTCCTAAAGGGCGCCTCGCATCCAGACGAGATCGTGCTGGAGGCCGCCCGCCTCGGTCATGCCGGAATCGCCATCGCGGATGAGAACACGCTCGCCGGCGTCGTGCGCGGCCACGCCGCGGCGAAGAAGGCGAATATCCGCCATGTCGTCGCCGCGCGGCTCAGATTCCTCTGCGGCGCGCCCGACCTTCTCGTGTATCCGACGGACCGCAGGGCCTATGGGCGCCTCTGCCGGCTGCTGACGCGCGGCAAGCGCGCGGCGGCGAAAGGCGCCTGCGCGCTTCGTCTCGGTGACGCGCTCGAATTCGGCCAAGGCCAGCTCTTCGCCGTTATGCCCGGCGATAACGACCACCCCGGCCTTGCCGATGCGCTGGACCGCCTGCAGGACGCCTTTCCGGGCCATCTCTGGATCGCCGCCGCACCGCGACTGGACGGCGAGGACCGCGCGCGCCTCAAGCGCCTCGCACGCCTCGCCGACATGCGACGCATTCCGCTGCTCGCGACCAATGACGTTCTCTATCATGCGCCCCACCGGCGTCCGCTTCAGGACGTGCTCCACTGCATCCGCACGCATGTGACGCTCGACGAGGCAGGCCGCGCACTCGAAGCCAACGCCGAGCGGCATTTGAAGGCGTCGGCGGAAATGGCGCGGCTCTTCGCCGAGCACAGCCAAGCGATCGAGGAGACATCGCGCCTTCTTTCTCGCGCGCGCTTTTCCCTCGATGAGCTGCGTTATGAATATCCCGATGAAGCCCGGGAGGGACGCACGCCGCAGGAGGAGCTCGAACGCCTTGCCGCCGAAGGCATGAAGGCGCGCTACCCGGCCGGCGTTCCGAGGAAAGTCGCGGATATGGTCGCACATGAGCTGAAGCTCATCGCCGAGCTCTCCTACGCGCCCTATTTCCTCACGGTCTATGACGTCGTGCGCGCGGCGCGCGAGCGCGGCATTCTCTGCCAGGGGCGCGGTTCGGCGGCGAATTCGGCGGTCTGCTATTGCCTCGGGATCACATCGGTCGATCCCTCGAAGATCGATCTCCTGTTCGAGCGTTTCATCTCGGCGGAGCGCGGAGAGCCGCCCGATATCGACGTCGATTTCGAGCATGAGCGGCGCGAGGAGGTGATCCAGCACATCTATGAAAAATACGGCCGCGAGCGCGCCGGCATCGCCGCCACTGTCATCACTTACCGGACACGCAGCGCCGTGCGCGAGGTCGGCAAGGCCATGGGCCTCTCGGAGGATGTGATCGCGGGCCTCGCCAAGACGGCCTGGGGGATCACCGATGAAGGCGTCGCGCGGCGACAGGTAGAGGAGCTCGGCCTCGATCCCGACGATCTGACGATCCGCCAGACCCTTGCGCTGACGCGCGAGCTCCTCGGCTTTCCGCGGCATCTCTCGCAACATACTGGCGGCTTCGTCATCACCCGTGGGCCGCTCGAAGAAATGATCCCGATCGGCAACGCCGCCATGCCGGACCGCACCTTCGTCGAGTGGGACAAGGACGATCTCGACGCGCTCGGCATCATCAAGGTCGATGTTCTCGGACTCGGCATGCTGACGGCCATCGCCAAATCCTTCGCGCTCCTGCGCGCGCATTACGGCGTCGATCTCGACCTTGCAACCATCCCCGCTGAGGAGCCGGAGGTCTACGACATGATCTGCCGCGCCGACACGGTCGGCGTGTTCCAGATCGAAAGCCGCGCGCAGATGTCGATGCTGCCGCGCCTGCGTCCGCGAAAATTCTACGATCTCGTCATCGAGGTC
>CAYTVQ010000283.1:0-3380 GCA_964441615.1 uncultured Caulobacterales bacterium
GTTCATGGTGATGAATGTCCTGGGCTACAGCCTGGACAACCTGTCGCTGATGGCGCTGACGCTGGCGATCGGGTTTCTCGTGGACGATGCGATCGTATTTCTGGAAAACACGGTTCGGCGAATGGAGAAGTTCGGCGACATCGTCGCGATAGCCTTGCGTCCCGTCGCCATGCCCGCCGGTGACCGAGATTGTGGCTCCCGAGGCGAAGATACGCGGGCCGGGGACATCGCCGCGGGCGATCGCGTCCCGGAGCGCGAAAACGGCGTCCGATGATCCCGCTCCGACGTCGCGGACGGTTGTAAAGCCTGCGAGCAGCGTCTTTCTCGCAAAACCCGCGCCCGCCAGAGCCTGATCCGCTTCAGATTGCTCAACGCGCTCGAGACGCTGCCGCGGACTGTTCTCGTGCGTGATGTGCACATGGCTGTCGATGAGCCCCGGCAGCACGAACATGTTGCGCAGATCGTGCACCGCGACCTTGTCCGAGGCTGTCGCGCCCGCCGCTGCCGCGTCGAGAAATCCGGGAACGACGGCCGCGACGCGGCCGTCCCTGATGACGACCGTCTGGTTGGAAAGCGCCGGGCGCCCCGGGACCGCCAGCAGCTTCCCCGCATGGACTATCGCGATGTCGGCGGCGTCGGCCGGAGAGGCGGCAAGCAGTGCGGCGGCGGCGAACGCGAACGGTTTCATAAGGCCCCCTGGGTCGCGACCATGCTCGCGCAAACCGGCGCGGCGGACAATGGGCCTGCATCGCGCTTGATCTCGGCGCGAAAATCGCGCCTATCTCGCCGCCGCAACAGCTAGAAGCTCCTCAATGGCCGACGAATTCCCTGACCGCCTCTCCGTCAATCCGAAGAGCCCGTTCTACAACGAAGAGCTGCTGGCGAAGGATGTAGGCATCCGCTTCAACGGTCAGGACAAGACCAATGTCGAGGAGTACTGCATCTCCGAAGGCTGGATCCGCGTCGCCGTCGGCAAGACTCTGGACCGCAAGGGCAATCCCCTGACGCTGAAACTCAACGGCAAGGTTGAGCCGTTCTTCCGGCAGCCAAAAACGCAAGAAGCGGGCTGACGGCGCTCCGCACTTTAGGGTAGCAACCGTTCGGATTGACCGCTCACCCCGGCGCAAGCCGGCGTCCAGAGCAGGGTGGTCCGAGCTTGTGTGCGATTCTGGATTCGGCTTGCGCCGGGACGAGCGGAGCAAGACCGGGGAACTAGATGGGCGCGAACACCGCAAATCGCTTTGACACGGACGACCAGCGCTGGGCGGCGGTCGCGGCGCGCGATCCCGCCGCGGCGCATCGCTTCTACACCTGCGTCAAGACCACCGGCGTCTACTGCATCTCGACCTGCGCGGGCCGGCCGCTGCGGAAGAACGTCTTCTTCGCCGCCACGCGCGCCGAAGCCGAAAAGGCCGGCATGCGCGCCTGCAAGCGCTGCAAGCCGGATCTTGATCTGCGCTGATTATCTGGCCGCTGGCGATTGCCGCCGTGAAAAATCGGCGGCGTGGCTGCCGGAAGACGTTGATGGTCCGCCGCCTCATCGCCAGATAAGTGAATAATCAGGGCCGCTCGACTCCCCATCGGCCCCTGGCCACAGCGCAGCGATCAGGGAAAGACATGCTCAAAATTGATTTACCGACCGACGCAGAGATCCGCGATCTCTATGCAGCCCGCTTCGATGCAGCGATCTCGATCTATGTGCCGACGACGCCGTTGACCCAGCAGGCCGACGCGGCGCGCATCGCGTTCGAAAATCATGTGCGCACAGCGGTTGAGGCCTTTCGCGACGCCGGCGCCGACAAGCGCCGCCTGCTCGTCATTGAGGCGCTCGCCGCCGATCTTGCCGCTGATCGGGAGTTCTGGGCCAATCAGGGCCACAGTCTCGCGGTATTCCTTGCGCCCGACCGCATCCGCACCTTCCGCCTGCCGAACCGCCTCAGCGAGCTTTGCGCCTATTCGGATCGCTTTCATGTGAAGCCGCTGCTGCGCGCCGTCACCTTTCCGCACGCGGCCTTTGTGCTGGCGCTCGCGGAGAATTCCGTCCGGCTCATTCATATGGCCGGCGATCTGCCGCCCGCCCTCCCCGCGCGGGCTGCCCGAGAGCGCTGCCGACGCTGTCGGCAAGAGCACGATCAATGACCGCACCCATGTGACGAGGATCGGCGGCGGGGAGGGACAGAAGGTCCTTCTGGCGCAGTATTGCCGCAAGGTTGATGCGGCCATCCGCCCCCTGTTGGCGGGACTTCGCGTGCCGCTCATTCTGGCGGCGACCGAGCCTCTCGCCTCAATCTATCCAGGGATCAACACGTACGCGGGTCTGGCGGCGCAGAGCATCCGCAGGAGCCCTGATGATCTTGCGCCGGCGGCGATCGCGGACCTTGCCCGGCCCATTCTGGACGGCGTTCACGACGGCGAGATTGCGGCGATGCGCAGCCTCTATGCGGCGCGCGAGAACGCCGGGCGAGCGAGCGCCGACATTGCGCAGGTCGCCCGGGCGGCGACCTTCGGCGCCGTCGATGTTCTGCTCGCCGACATGGTCGACGCGATCTGGGGCGAGGTCAATCCGGATACTGGCGCTGTCGTGTTCGCGGACGGTCCCGGCCCCGACAGTTACGGCGTCGTCGATGAGATCGCCGCCCGCACGATCGCGAATGGCGGGCGCGTCCTGGCGGTTCGCCGCAAGGATCTGCCGCAGAACAGCCCGCTCGCCGCGATCCTCCGTTTTGCGGCCTGAGCGCGGCGCAGGACCAGCCATGCGGCGCGGTCGGGCCGAGACCTGGCGTCGCCGCATTCCCTCGAGGCGCTTGAACTGACCCGCATTCTTGACGAAAAGCGGCGCACGCGTCGGCTGACGCGCGTCAGGTCGAGGAGCCGCCCCGTGCCCAAGGTCAAAGACATCAAGAAGGTCGTTCTCGCCTATTCGGGCGGTCTCGACACCTCGGTCATCCTGAAATGGCTGCAGGTCGAATACCGCTGCGAAGTGGTCACCTTTACCGCCGATCTCGGCCAGGGCGACGAACTCGAGCCAGTGCGGCGCAAAGCGGCGCGGGCCGGCGTCAAAGAAATCCATATAGAGGATCTGCGCGAGGAATTCGTACGCGATTTCGTCTTCCCCATGATGCGCGCCAACGCGCTCTATGAAGGCCAGTATCAGCTCGGCACCTCGATCGCCCGGCCCTTGATCGCCAAGCGCCTTGTCGAGATCGCGCGCGAGACCGGCGCCGACGCCGTCGCCCATGGCGCGACCGGCAAGGGCAACGATCAGGTCCGCTTCGAGCTTTCCGCCTATGCCCTGAACCCCGACATCCGGGTAATTGCGCCGTGGCGCGAATGGGACCTCACGAGCCGCACGAAGCTGATCGCCTGGGCTGAGGCCCATC
>CAYTVQ010000284.1:0-3361 GCA_964441615.1 uncultured Caulobacterales bacterium
CTCGGAGGTGCAGCTTAACATCATCGCCAAGCGCATTCTCGAACTGCCGGACGCGTAAGGCGCCTGCTCGCCAGGCCAGGTAATCCGCTTCATCAAGGAAATTTTGCAGATGCCCCTTGTTTTGACCGAAGAGCAGCAGCTCCTCAAAGACTCCGCGCGAGGTTTCCTCGACGAGAAGGCGCCGGTTGTCGCGCTGCGCAAGTTGCGGGATTCGCGCGATCCGACCGGCTTTTCGCGCCCGCTCTGGAAGCAAATGGCCGAAATGGGCTGGGCCGGGATCCTCGTCGAGGAGGCGCATGGCGGCTCGGATTTCGGCTTCGTCGGCGCTGGCGTCATCGCCGAGGAAATGGGGCGCACCCTGACGGCCTCGCCCTTTCTCTCGACCTCGGTGCTTGCGGCGACCGCCCTGCGCAAGTTCGCAGCCAAGGCGCAGCAGGACGAGTTTCTTCCAGAGATCGCCGCCGGCGACATGCTGTTCGCGCTGGCGGTCGATGAAGCCTCGAAACATCGCCCGGCCAAGACTGCGATGAGGGCGGAAAAAGTCGGCAACGCCTTCCGGCTTTCGGGCGAAAAGACATTCGTCGCCGACGGCCATGTCGCCGACAAGGTCATCGTTGCGGCCCGCACTGCGGGTGCGCCGGGCGAAACCGAAGGGCTCACGCTGTTTCTCATCGATGCGAAGGCGAAAGGCGTGTCGGCCGAACGCACCGAGATGGTCGACAGCCGGAACGCAGCGCGCCTGAAATTCGACCGCGTCGACGCGACTGGCGACGACGTCATCGGCGCCGTCGATGGCGGCTACGCCGCGCTCGAAGGCGTGCTCGCCGCCGGCAATGCCGGGCTTGCCGCCGAGCTATCGGGCGCCTCTCAGGCGGCCTTCGCGATGACCGCGGACTACCTCAAGCAGAGGAAGCAGTTCGGCCGGACCATCGGCACGTTCCAGGCGCTGCAGCACCGCGCCGCGCATCTCCACGTCGAGATCGAACTCGTGAAGTCGGTGGTGCTGAAGGCGCTCCAGGACCTCGACTCCAATTTCGGCTTCGCCGGAATCACCTGCTCGCTCGCCAAGGCTAAAGCCGGAGAGGTCGCCAAACTCGTCAGCCAGGAGGCCGTGCAGATGCATGGCGGCATCGGCATGACCGATGAATATGACATCGGCTTCTACATGAAGCGCATCCGCGTCGCGCAGGAGATGTTCGGCGACCCCGCTTTTCACGCCGACAAGATCGCGCGCCTGCGCGGCTATTGATACAGGGCGATCGGACACTTCAATGAAGTTCATAAAGACCGCCGAAATTCCCTCGCTCGTCGGCTCGGAAGTCGGCGTTTCCGACTGGCTGCTCGTTGATCAAAGGCGAATCGACGGGTTTGCGGAGGTGACAGAGGATCATCAGTTCATCCACGTGGACCCGGAAGCGGCGGCGAAAACGCCCTTCGGCGGCACGGTCGCCCATGGCTTTCTCACGCTTTCCCTACTCTCAAAGATGGCGGTCGGCGTTGTTCCCATCTGCGAGGGTTTCAAGATGGGCGTCAATTACGGCTTCGACAAAGTGCGCTTTGCAATGCCCGTCAGGTCCGGCAAGCGCATACGCGGACGCTTCACGCTGATGAGCGCGCGCGAGAAGGTCCCCGGACAATGGTCGTTCAAATACGCCGTCCGCGTCGAGATCGAGGGCGAGGAGAAGCCCGCTCTTGTCGCCGAGTGGCTCAGCATGCAGATGGTGTGAGGAGAGTATGTCGGAGCATATCGCCGAAATAGTATGGCGCCGGACGAGCCCCGGTTTTGGATATGAAGAATACAACCGCAGGCATGTCTGGCGCTTCGACGCGGGCGTCGAGGTTCCCGGCGCGGCTGCCCCCGCCTATCGTGGCGAGCCGGACTGCGTCGATCCCGAGGAGGCCTTTGTCGCCGCTCTTTCAAGCTGCCACATGCTCACTTTTCTGGCGCTTTGCGCGAAGAAGCGCATCGTCGTCGATTCCTATGTGGACCGGGCCGTCGGCCGCATGGAGAAGAACGAGGCCGGCAAGCTCGCCGTCACGCGCGTCGAGCTGCGGCCGCAAGTCAGATTCGGGCCCGGCATGACGGTGGACGCCGCGACCCTTGAGCAGCTTCATCACCGCGCGCATGAAGAATGCTTCATCGCCAATTCGGTGAAGACCGAAATCGTGGTCCACGCCTAAACTGTGCTCGCCGCAATGGCTGAATCGCCTGGCCGAACCGACAAAGATCACATTGATTGCGTTTGCGGCCCTGGGCGCCGAGCGCATCGTCACCGTGAATTTCTTTTCTCCGTGATCCTCGAGGGGACGTTTGCGGCCAGACGACGACGCGGTTGCTGGAGATCAAAGGAGATTTAATGTCTGTCAGCTTCAGAAACCGGGTCGCGATCGTCACGGGCGCAGGCAATGGCCTCGGACGAAGCCATGCGCTGGCGCTCGCCAAGCGGGGCGCGAAGGTTATCGTCAATGATCTTGGCGGGACGCGCGACGGCGCCGGCGCATCGCTATCGGCCGCCGAAAGCGTCGTTGAAGAGATCCGGAAGGCGGGCGGTGAGGCGATCGCGGACGGCGCCAGCGTCACCGACGAAAGGGCCATCGCCGCCATGGTCGAGACGGCTCTTGGCAAATGGAGCCGGGTCGACATTCTCATCAACAACGCCGGCATCCTGCGCGACAAATCCTTCGCCAAGATGGACATCGCCGATTTCCGCGCTGTGCTCGACGTGCATCTTGTCGGAACGGCGATCTGCACCAAGGCTGTCTGGGAGACCATGCGCCAGCAGGCTTATGGGCGCATCCTCTGCACGACGTCGCCATCCGGCCTATATGGCATTTTCGGGCAGGCGAACTACGGAGCGGCGAAATCCGGCATGATCGGCTTCATGAACGCCCTGCATCTGGAAGGCGCCAAATACGAAATCCGCGTCAACCTCATCTCGCCTTCCGCCAAGACGCGGATGACTGAGGACCTCGGCGTCCCGCCGGCGGCGCTCGATCTCATGACGCCCGAGGCGGTCACAGCGGCGGCGCTGTTCCTTGTCAGCGAAGACGCGCCGTCGCGGGCGATCCTCTCCTGCGCCGCGGGCGGCTATGCGCGCGCCTTTATCACCGAGACGGCCGGCGTCTATCTGCCGCCACACCGGCAGACCCCCGAAGAGATCGCTGAACATTGGGAGAAAATCTCCTCGAAAGAGGGGTTGCAATTTTACGACAACAGCGCCGGACCCAACATGAACTTCCTGACGAAAGTGCAAGCGCAGAGGAGCTAAGCCATGAGAGAAGCCGTCATCGTTTCGACCGCAAGGACGCCGATTGGCAAGGCCTATCGCGGCGCCTTCAACAACACGGGGTCGCCAGCGCT
>CAYTVQ010000285.1:0-3351 GCA_964441615.1 uncultured Caulobacterales bacterium
GTCTTTCCGACTGCGGCGGCGCTGGCGCGCGATGGGATCAAGACCGGCGCCTCCGGGCGCAACTGGGCGAGCGTGGCGACAATGATCGACGCGCCTGCCGACTGGGCGTTGCACATGCGCGACCTCTATACCGACCCGCAGACGAGCGGCGGCCTCCTCGTCTCCTGCGCACCGGAGAGCGCGGAAGCCGTGCTGGAGATATTCCGCCGACATGGCCATGCCGACGCCGCCGTCATCGGCCGCATCGAGAAGGGCCCGCCGCGCATCCGGATCCGGTGAACTCAGGCGCCCTTCACGCCGACCTGGCCCGGCGGCATTTTGAGCAGCGTCTCGCCCTCCATCGAGGCTACGGGGTAAGCGCAATAATCGGCTGCGTAATAGGCGCTCGGACGATGATTGCCAGAAAGCCCGAGACCGCCGAAGGGCGCCGCCCCCGACGCGCCGGTCGTCTGCCGGTTCCAGTTCACGACGCCGGCGCGCGAAAGCGCGAGGAACTGCTCCCACTTCCTGGGGTCGTCGGAGAGGAGGCCCGCCGAGAGCCCGAAGCGCGTGGCGTTGGCGCGCGCGATGGCCGCATCGAAATCCTTCACACGCCACACCGAGAGCATCGGGCCGAAATGCTCCTCGTCGGGAACGGCGTCCGCGCCCGTGACGTCGATGATGCCGGGAGAAACGAAAGCCGAACCTTCGTCCTGAACCGAGAGCGTCAGGATGGGTTCGCCGCCCATATCGACACGGGCGTCGAAGGCGCGCTCAAGAGCTTCGGCCGCTTTTGCCGAGATCACCGGCCCCATGAAAGGCTGCGGCTCGTCGAACGGCCTGCCGACGATCAGCCGCTTGGTCAGGGCTCGGAGCGCTTCGATATGGCGGGCGCCGCGAGCATCGTCCGGAACAACAAGGCGGCGCGCGCAGGAGCAGCGCTGGCCGGTCGTGAGAAAAGCCGACTGCACGACCGTAAAGGCGGCGGCGTCGATATCCTCCGTATCCCACCAGATCAGCGGATTGTTCCCGCCGAGTTCGAGGGCGAGGATTTTCTCCATCCTGTCTGCGAAGACCTTGTGGAAGTATTGCCCAGCCTTCACGCCGCCTGTGAACAGGAGACCGTCAATGCGCTCGTCCTCGACCAGCGATTCGCCGGTTTCGCGCGGGCCCTGCACGAGATTGATGACGCCTTCCGGCACGCCCGCTTCCGCCATCGCGCTGACGATGAAGGCGCCAGGTCCCGGCGCAAGTTCCGAAGGCTTGAACACGACCGTATTGCCTGCGATCAGGGCGGGTACGATATGGCCGTTCGGCAGATGCGCCGGAAAGTTGAAGGGCCCCAGCACGGCCATCACGCCATGCGGCTTGTGACGCAACACGGCGCGCGTCGCGCCGGGCGTCTCGCGAACGCCGGTGCGCTCGTGATAGGCCTTGACCGAGAAATCGACCTTGCCAGCGACGGTCGCCGCCTCCGTCTTCGTCTCCCAGAATGGCTTGCCCGTCTGTTCCGATATCAGGCGCGCAAGTTTGTCGGCGTCGCGCTGGACAATGTCGCGATAGCGCTCAAGGATCGCGATGCGCTCGGACGCGGGCGTCATCGCCCATGTTGGAAACGCGGCCCGCGCTGCGCCAACGGCTTCGGCGACCTGCGCCCGGCTTGCTGAAACGCCTTCAAATGATTTCTGTCCTGTGGACGGATTGATGGCTGCAAACGCGGCGCCGGACCCCGCGCGCCATACGCCGTCAATGAAATGCGTCGATGACATCGGATACCCTTTGCGATCCAGATGATTCCAGGAAACGGCAATCCCATAGCGCGCCTGCGCACGTTCGCCATAGCGGCGCGACCGCGCCTGAGAAGAAAGGCGGTTGCCTTCGCAACGATAGGCTGCGCTCGCCGCGATGCAGCATGCAAACGGACTTGTCCTGCCCGGAAAAATGCAACATAGATGATGCTCTTTGGGGGAAACGGCGGAATGGAGCCCGCCGAGGCGCATGTCTTCGAGCGCTCTGTGCTAATGATGTTTTGATTGACTGCGGAAAATGGGCTTGGCTGCCTTTTTGGCTGAGCCTCGCTCACGGCTGACGCCCCCATGGAACCCTGCCGAATTGCCGACCGGCGCAGCCGGTCGGGAGGCTTGGTCATGGGTTCGAGCGCGCGCCGGCCGGATGGCTGCGCTCATACTGGATCGATCCGGCGGTCCATTAAACAACCTGGAGAGGAAAGCAGTATGAAGCGGCGTGTTTCGTTGTTGGCGTCGCTGGCCGGTCTGGCGCTTGCCGGGCTTCCAGCACAGGCGACGACTCTGGAAAAGCTCGATCTCGGCGACCTGGTGTCGCGATCCGACAAGGTCTTTCGCGGCACGGTCGTTGATGTCGAGCAAGGATCGATCCGTGCGGGGGGCGGCGAAATTCCCGCCGTGACTTATCGCCTGCGTGTCGAAGAGATGCTGAAGGGTTCAGCAGACTCCGAGAGCGGGGGCGCCAAGTTCGTCGATGTCCGCATGGTCGGCAGCATCAAGGCGCCGCTTCAGGTGAACGGCCGGGTCCGCTCTTCCGTGTTCCGGGACGTTCCCCGACTGAATATGGGCAGCGATTACCTCCTGTTCATGACGCCGCGCAGCGAGATCGGGCTTTCGGTCACCGTCGGCCTCGGCCAGGGCGCGTTCGATATCGTCCGAACGGACAAGGAGGACATGGCCGTCAATGAATACAACAATGTCGGGCTCGGGCTCGGAGCGGGACCCATCACCTACAAGCGCCTGAAAGCGGCTGTCGCCGCTGAAGCTGGCAAATGAGGGGGCGCAAACATGAAACGCTTGATATCGAATCTCATCGGCGCGGCGCTCGTGACGGCGGCGCTCTCGGGCCCCGCGCTCGCCGGCGGCCCGCTTGCAAATTGCCAGAGCGGCCAAGCCTACAAATGGCCCAATGGGGGGCAGAACATCCCCTTCAACCCGGACCAGGGCGATCTCGGGCCGGTTGACGCCGGACCCGCCACCGCGCTCGTCGCGCAGGCCTTTCAGGCCTGGGGCAACGTCAGTTCCTCGACCGCATCCTACGTCAACGCCGGCCAACTGCCGGTCGATGTCACCATCGCAAACTTTGCGCCCTTCCTTAACCCTGCGGCGCCTGACGGTCTCTCTGCGATCGTGTTTGACGACACCGGGGAGATTTTCAACCTGCTGTTCGGATCCGGCTCGGGCATTCTCGGCTTTGCGGGGCCCGAATGGCTCAGTCCTGGGACCTGCACGATCATCGAGGGCGTGTCGTTCCTGAACGGCCCGTCCTTCACGAACCTCACTGCCGCTCTCGATGTCATGGTCCACGAGTTCGGGCACTACTCGAACCTTTCGCACACGGTCGTGA
>CAYTVQ010000286.1:0-3312 GCA_964441615.1 uncultured Caulobacterales bacterium
GAGCTTCTTCCCCTCGCCTTCGAGGTTGTAGCGGCCGTTCTTGTAGAATTCCGTGGACGCAGCATCGAGGGCGATGAAGACGTCCTCGCCGGGCTTCCGTCCCGCCTTCTCGATCGCCTTCATGATGAAGCCGAGGGCGTCATCCGTTGACTGAAGGTTCGGCGCGAAGCCGCCCTCGTCGCCGACATTGGTCGAGTGGCCTGCGTCCTTCAGCTGCTTCTTCAGCGTCTGGAAGATCTCGGCGCCGGCGCGCAGGGCCTCAGAGAAGCTCGCGGCGCCCAGGGGCATGATCATGAATTCCTGGATGTCGATCGGATTGTCGGCATGGGCGCCGCCATTGATGATGTTCATCATGGGCGCCGGCAGGAGACGGGCGTTCACGCCGCCGACATAGCGATAGAGCGGGCTCGCGGTCGATTCGGCCGCCGCCTTGGCGCAGGCCAGCGACACGCCGAGAATCGCATTGGCGCCGAGGCGCGACTTGTTCGCCGTGCCGTCGAGCTTGATCAGGGTCTCGTCGATTTCGACCTGATTCTCCGCGTCGAAGCCGGAGAGCGCGTCGAAGATCTCGCCGTTGATCGCCGCGACCGCCTTGGCGACGCCCTTGCCGCCATAGCGCTTGCCGCCGTCGCGCAGCTCATGCGCTTCATGCGCGCCGGTCGAGGCGCCGGAAGGAACCGCGGCGCGCCCCATGAAGCCATCTTCGAGCACGACATCGACTTCCACCGTCGGATTGCCGCGGCTGTCGAGAATCTCGCGGCCGATAATATCGACGATGGCGGTCATGGAGGGCGGACTCCTCGAGAGGCGGGGATCAGCCTCCTATAGCCGCCTTTCGGAAGCGCGCAACGCGATTATTTTTTGTATATTTTTCAATATGTTAGCGGCGACGCCCGACGCGTGAGCGAGGCGTCGCCGTTTCGCGGATTCCGCTAGTCTTCCTGCCTTCGGCCGCCGCCCTCGCGGGGGTTTGGACGCTCTCTTGGACCGGCGTCCGGATCGGCCTGACGCGGCGGATCGAAGCTCGGCGCCGACGGTGCGGACGAACCGTCCGATGGCGGCGGCGGCTGGTAGCCGCCGCCCGGCGGGGGTGGCGGCGGACCGCCTGAACCTCCGCCCTGGCCGCCGCCGGACCCTCCCCATCCGCCGGAACCGCCGCCCGGCGGGGGTGGCGGCGGGCCGCCCGAACCTCCGCCCTGACCCCCGCCCGGTGGGGGCTGATAGCCGCCGCCCGGAGGCGGGTAGCCGCCGCTTCCGCCGCCCGGAGGCGGCGGGGGCGGACCGCCGGAACCGCCGCCCGGCGGGGGCTGATAGCCGCCCGGCGGCGGCGTCGAGCCTGGCCGCGGGCGGGGCGGCCGCGAGGAGCCGCCGGGGCGCGAGCCCGGGCGGTCATAGCCGTAGGGATCGCGGTACGAACCGCGATAACGGGAGGAGCCGTAATTGTAGGAGAAGAAATAGCCGCGGTCCGGATACCAGTAGCCGTAGGACCCGCGCCACGGCCATGACGATGCTCCGTAGCCGTCATATCCATAACTGGAGCGATAGGGACTGTAGGCGGAATCGAAGCAGCGATTGGCCGAATAGTCGCAATCGCGCCGGCACCGATCCGAGGCGCCATAATTGCCGCCATAGCCGTAGGAATCGTCGCAGCCGCGATAGCACTGCGCGGCGGCCCGGTCGCAGGCCGCAAAGCTGTCTTCATACGGATAGGTCACGCAGCCCGACAGCGCCGCCAGCGAAACCGCCGCGCCAAGATATTTCAACTGATGCCTCATGCGATCCTGCCCCAATTGGGCCCGCCCTGACGGACGGCGCCCGATGAAACCAGCAATTAACGGTTCGTTAATGCGCGGCAACTGTGGCGAAAATAGAGCCGATTGCTGCCGCCTCAGCCAGGCCCCCCAAGGGCCGCCCCGCGATCCGCAAGGAGACCAAGATCGAGCCTTCCTGGCGACAGCAGCCGACCGAAAGGTCCACCTGGCGCGACAGAGCGGCGAGCAGGTCAAGAAATTGGCGGGCGGCGGGGGCGCGCATTTCCGCCTCGAATTTGCGCGTGAAAGTGCGCCAGCCTTTGGGGTCCGCAGGGGCGCGCGCAAGCGCCATGAGATCAGTCGACGAGGGCAGCGCCGGCAGTCATACGTCGAAGCCTAGCGTAAACCGCCTTGCGCACGCCGCGCGGCGGACGGCGCGCCGCGCCGCAGCCCCTCCCGAGGAAAACGGGGCTTCCAACCCGGACGACGCGAGGCGCCATCCCGCGCTTCAGTCCTCGCGGGGTTCGAGCACCTGACGGCCGCGATATTTGCCGGTCTTGAGGTCGATATGGTGCGGACGGCGCAGCTCGCCCGAGTCCTTGTCCTCGATATAGGTCGCCGCCGCCAGGTGGTCGTGGGACTGGCGCATGCCCTTGCGGGAGGGCGAGGTCTTCTTCTTGGGAACGGCCATGACGGGCGCTTTCTGGATGGGAGGGCCGGCGGCCCGTGATTACGGAGGCGCGGGATTAGCCGAGGGGCGGGCCAATGGCAAGGCCGCAGATCGGCTCGCGACGGCCGGGGGGGGCGGTGAAGGCCGCGCAAATTCGAGCCAAATTCTCGGCAAATTGCGCCCGCCGGTTTCAGCGCGGGGAAAAGCGCGCCGGCTAGGCTCTGCGCCTCTCGCGGGAGCCTCACCCTTGCGCCGGCCCGGCCTGTTCAGCTTTGTATTTCTCGCGGCGACGTTCCTGTCGTTTTCGCCGAGGGCGGCGCCCTACGCCGCCTTGAGTCCCATCATCTCGCGCGCCTCCTTGGGCGAGGCGACGGCCCTCCCCGCCGCGCGCGCATATTTGGCGAGCGCTTCGATCATCGGCCCGTTCGAGGCCGCTTTCGACCCGTCGGGCAAATAGAAGCTGTCTTCAAGGCCGGTTCTGAGGTTGCCGCCAAGCTCGGCGACGCGCGCATGCACGGGCCAGATCTCCTCGCGCCCGATGACGGTCGCCTGCCAGGGCATGCCCGGCTTCTTGTATTTTATCAGCAGCGGCAGGAGATCGGGATCGGCCGGCATGCCGGAGGCGACGCCCATGACGAAATTATAGTCGGCGTGCCTGGTCATGCCGTTGTCGATGTAGAGCCCGACCGAGCGCACGATGCCGATGTCGAAGCATTCGAACTCCGGCAGGATGCCGACTTCGTTCATGACGTCGATATAGTCTTTGACCTTCGAGACCGGGTTGTCGAAGACCATGGGCGGCCAGGCCCAGGAGCCGTCCGATTTCGTCTTGAGGTAATTGAGCGTGCCGGCGTTGCAGGCGGCCATTTCCGGCTTGCAGGCGCGAAGATA
>CAYTVQ010000287.1:0-3311 GCA_964441615.1 uncultured Caulobacterales bacterium
CAATGTCGGGCTTGCGCGGGCCGCTCTTGGGAGGCGGGTTTTTGTTTCCGTCGGCCGCGCCAACGCCGCTCAACGAGAAAGCTCACGCAACACGCGTCGCGCGGACAATGCGCGGCGCGAGACCGCCGGACGAACCGGTCGGCCGGAAAAAGCTGAATGTGAAAGGACTGAACCGACGTGTCGCAAACCCAAACGCTGAACCCCACCCGCAACGACTTCGCGGAAATGCTCGAAGCCTCGATGAACACCCGCCGCAATTTCGAGGAGGTCGTCGTCAAGGGCGTCATCACCGCCATTGAAAAGGACATGGCTGTGATCGATGTCGGCCTGAAGATGGAAGGCCGCGTGCCGCTGAAGGAGTTCACAGCGCCAGGGCGAGAATCGACGCTGAAAGTCGGCGACACGGTCGAGGTCTATGTCGAGCGCGTCGAGAACGCGAACGGTGAAGCGGTCATCAGCCGCGACAAGGCGCGCCGGGAAGAAGCCTGGGATCGTCTTGAGCAGACCTTCGAGCGGCGCGAGCGCGTCGATGGCGTCATCTTCAACCGCGTGAAGGGCGGCTTCACCGTTGATCTTGGCGGCGCCGTCGCCTTCCTGCCGGGCAGCCAGGTCGATATCCGGCCTGTGAAGGATGCAGGACCGCTGATGAACATCCCTCAGCCCTTCCGAATCCTGAAGATGGACAAGCGCCGCGGAAATATCGTCGTGTCGCGGCGTTCCATTCTTGAAGAGGATCGCGCCGAGCATCGTCAGGAAGTCGTTCGGGAATTGAATGAAGGCGACACGCGCGAAGGCGTTGTGAAAAACATCACCGACTACGGCGCTTTCGTTGAACTCGCGCCCGGCGTCGATGGACTCCTTCACGTCACCGACATGTCGTGGAGCCGCGTCAATCACCCCTCAGAGGTTCTCAACGTCAACGACACCGTCAAGGTCAAGATCATCAAGATCAACCCCGAGACCCATCGCATTTCGCTCGGCATCAAGCAGTTGCAGCCTGACCCGTGGCAGGGCGTCGCCGCGAAATACCCGGTCGGCGCGAAATTCCGCGGACGAGTCACGAACATCACCGACTACGGCGCCTTCGTCGAGCTCGAGCAGGGCATCGAAGGCCTCGTCCATGTCTCCGAGATGAGCTGGGTGAAGAAGAATGTTCACCCCGGCAAGATCGTCTCCACCTCGCAGGAGGTGGACGTGATGGTGCTGGAGGTCGATGAAGGCAAGCGCCGCGTCTCGCTCGGCCTGAAGCAGTGCGCCAACAATCCCTGGGAAACCTTCGCGGAACAGCACCCGATCGGCTCGGTCATCGAGGGCGAGATCAAGAACATCACCGAGTTCGGGCTCTTCGTCGGCATCACAGACGAAATGGATGGCATGGTCCATCTCTCTGATCTCGACTGGAACAAGCCCGGAGAGGAAGCCCTCAAGGATTACGCCAAGGGCCAGCGCGTGAAAGCCAAGGTTCTCGATGTCGATCCGGAGAAGGAGCGCATCGCGCTCGGCATCAAGCAGGTCGGATCGGATCCGATGGATTCAGTCGCCGAACTGAAGAAAGGCGCCGACGTCACCTGCACAGTCACCTCGATCGAGTCCGGCGGCATTGAGGTGCAGGTCGGCGGCGAAGGCGGGCCGAAGGCGTTCATCCGTCGCTCGGATCTTTCGAGAGACCGCAACGAGCAGCGTCCAGAGCGTTTTGCAGTCGGCGACAAGGTCGATGCGCGCGTCACCGGCTTCGACCGCACCACGCGCCGCATCTCTCTTTCGATCAAGGCGCGCGAAATGGCCGAGGAAAAGGAAGCCGTCGAGCAGTACGGCTCGGCCGACTCCGGGGCTTCGCTTGGCGACATTCTCGGCGCTGCGCTGAAAGAGCGCGGCGGCAAGCAGTAAACTGCTGCTTGGACCACAAGATCGAAGGGCCGCCCCTCCGGGGCGGCCCTTTCATTTGTCTGCGCAAGGCACTGGATGCGCATGATTGAGCGGGCCGCAGCCAGCGCCGAAGCCCGGCGCGGTGCGAATCGCCTCCCGCACATAGGCGATGGCGCGCTCGACAGCCGGCCGTAGAGCCATCCCCTGGGAAAGGCCCGTCGCAATGGCTGACGCAAGAGTGCAGCCGGTGCCGTGAGTCGAAGTCGATCGGATTCTTGGCGCGCGGAACACCGTTTCCCCGACCGAATCGACCAGGACATCCGTGATCTCGACGCCGCCGAGATGACCTCCCTTTACGAGTGCGGCCGCGGCGCCGGCGCGCACCAGATCGCGTCCGGCGAGAGCGAGCTCGTCGGGCGACTTCACCGAGAAACCAGTGAGCGCGGCGGCTTCATCCGCATTAGGCGTGACGAGGCTTGCGAGGGGGATGAGGCGTTTACGGAGGAACTCCGCGACTCCTTCCTTAGCCAGGCTGTCGCCGCTGGTCGCAACAAGGACGGGGTCGAGTACGATGGGTATGTCGCCCGCGACCGGCCGGAGCGCAAACTCTACGGCCTCGGCGGCCGCCACATCGCCAATCATGCCGATCTTGATGGCGTCAGCGCCGATGTCGTCGAGAACCGCCTTGATCTGTCCGAGGATGATGTCGGGTGGAGCTTGCATGACGTTGCTGACACCGAGCGTATTCTGCACCGTCAGCGACGTGATCGCGCTCGTGGCGTAGCCGCCAAGCGCCGTGACCGTCTTGATGTCGGCCTGCACGCCGGCTCCGCCAGAAGGATCGGAGCCCGCGATAATGAGCACGCGCCCTTTCATGCGGATAACGTAAGGCCGACTCCCGGAAGCGCAATCCGTCGCACCGCCTGAGGCGCTCTAGGAATGCGCCTTCTCGACGGCCGCACAGATCTCGGCAACGACTGTCCGAACTATTTTTGCGTCATCTGCCTCGGCCATGACGCGGATGACCGGTTCCGTTCCCGAAGGACGGATAACCAGCCGGCCCCTGGTCCCGAGCCGGCTTTCACCGTCTTTGATGGCCGCGATCACATTGGCGTTCGAGAGCGGATCGCCGCCTGAATAGCGCACATTCTGCAGGAGCTGAGGGAAGGGCTCGTAATTACGGCAGGCCTCGCTCACCCTGCGCCCTTCCGCCGCGACCACTGCGAGCACCTGCAGGCCGGTCACGAGGCCGTCTCCCGTGGTGGCGTAATCGCTGAGGATGACGTGACCGGAGGGCTCGCCCCCGACATTCATGCCCTTCGCGCGCATGGCCTCGACGACATAGCGGTCGCCGACCTTGGTGCGCTCGAGCTTGAGCCCCTCGCCGGCAAGATATCTCTCGAGCCCCATATTCGCCATGATGGTCGAGACGACGGCGCCGCCCT
>CAYTVQ010000288.1:0-3311 GCA_964441615.1 uncultured Caulobacterales bacterium
CCGGCTTTCTGACAGACGATTGGCCCGCAGAGTCGGACCTGCTCGCGTGGTCGGGATCCGTCAACATCGAAGAAGTTAAGTATCTGCTCGATTACCTGACCCGCCAAGGCCTTCTGGACTGCGAGTCTGTGGGAACCGCATCCCAATATTTCTTGACCCCCAAAGGTTTTGCTCGGCTCGGAGAACTTGACGCGAACGCACCAAGATCGGAGCAGGCGTTCGTCGCCATGTGGTTCGACGACTCGATGAAGTAACTTTATAATGAGGGAATTGCACCCGCCGTCACATTGTCTGGCTACAGACCGGTTCGGATCGATGGCAAGGATCACAACAACAAAATTGACGACGAAATCATCGCTGAAATCCGCCGCTCGCGCTTTGTCGTCGCCGACTTTACCCACGGTAAATCCGGTCACCGAGGCGGGGTCTACTTCGAGGCGGGCTTTGCCAAAGGGTTGAACCTTGCGGTGATTTTTACCTGCCGGGAGGATCTGATCAACGAGGTTCACTTCGACACACGTCAATACAATCACATCGTTTGGACTGCGGACAATCTGGACGATTTCAAAAAGCGGCTGTCACAGCGGATCAGCGCGACACTGGGCGACGGCCCGCTTAAGGCAGTCAGTTGACCTTCGCTTACGCCCAGTTCTCCGCCAGAACCCCGGCATGTGGAACCTGTGCCGCTTCCCAGACGCGCGAAATGAATTGCGCCCTGTCGGCGCCGCCCTTGCCGAGTTCCGTTAGATAATTCGTGTCGGCGCAACCGGACCGCGCAAACTGAACGGCCAGTTGTTCCAGATCGCCGGTCGGTTCGGTCGCTTTCGGCCACGCGCTCGCGAAAGCCGCCTCTACTCTACATTGGACCATGCCGACCTCTTTCCGCCGCCCAGCGCATATTGGATGGCCCACGCGCAATTCAAGCGCAGGACCCGCTACGGTTGTAGCCAGATTAGGTATTGAAACGGTATATTTATTATATCATAATTGGCTATGGAGTTCGAATTCGACCCCGCAAAGAGCGCGGCGAACAAGGCCAAGCACGATTTTGAGGAGGCGCAGGCGCTCTGGCGGGACCCCGGCCTCCTGGAAGCGCCCGCGAGGACCGAAGACGAACCGAGGTTTCTCGCGATCGGCAAGATCGGCGACGTCCATTGGTCGGCGATTTTCGTTCGCCGTGGCGAGCGGACGAGAATAATTTCGGTGCGGCGCGCCAGGAGGACGGAGATTGAGCGTTATGAAGGCCCGTGAGTTTGAACGGAAATTTGAGACCGGCGAAGAAATCGACGACCTCATCGACTGGGGGAAAGCGCGCCGTCCCAACCTCGATACGCGGCGGGTGAATGTTGACTTTCCGGGATGGGTGATCGAGGAGCTCGACCGGCAGGCCCGACGTCTCGGCGTCACGCGACAGTCGCTGATCAAGCTGTGGATTGCGGAAAGGCTCAGCTGAAAGCTCAAGGCGCGCCCTCCCCTCGCCAAGGCGCCAAAGCGCCGCTATAGAGCGCGCCAACCGCAATCACCCAGCAACGAGTTCCGTCATGAAAGTCATGGGCAACGCCATTCGCCCCGGCATGGTCATCCAGTACAAGGACAAGCTTGTCCTGGTGACCAATATCGCGCTCCGGACCCCCGGCAATCTTCGCGCCTTCAACCAGGTCGAGATGCAGGACGTGGTGACGGGCGTGAAATACAACGACCGCTTCGCCTCCACCGATACGGTCGAGCGCGTGCGCCTCGACCAGACCAATTATCAGTACCTCTATGAAGAGGGCGACAATCTCGTCTTCATGAATTCGGAGAATTACGAGCAGGTTCACATTGCGAAGTCGATGCTGGGCGATCAGGTAGAGTTCCTGGAGCCGAACATGACCGTCGAGATCGAGAGCTATGAGGGGCGCCCGCTCGGAGTCACGATGCCCGAATACGCGACTCTCGAAATCGCCGAGACCGAGCCGACGGTCAAAGGCCAGACGGCCTCGGGATCGTTCAAGCCGGCAGTGCTCGCGAACGGCGTGCGCGTGATGATTCCGCCCTATCTCGCGCAAGGAGAGCGCATCGTCGTGCGCATCGCCGACCGCGAGTATGTCGAGCGCGCCAAGGATTGACCGCGGAACGACCGGGCGCTTGCCAGCGCTCCCCAAAATCGATTTAACCTAGCCGCGCCCACGGGAGGGAGCCGCCATGACGTATGTCGTCACCGAAGCCTGCATCAAATGCAAATACACCGACTGCGTCGAGGTATGCCCGGTCGACTGCTTCTATGAGGGCGAGAACATGCTGGTCATCCATCCCGACGAATGCATAGATTGCGGCGTATGCGAGCCCGAATGCCCGGTCGAGGCGATCATCCCCGACACCGACGACAGCGACGGCAAATGGACGGAACTGAACAAGCAGTATTCCGCCTCGTGGCCGAATATCACGCAGAAGAAGGACCCGCTTCCCGAAGCCGATGCGTTCGCGCAGGAAAAGGGCAAGCTGGAAAAGCATTTCAGCCCCAAGCCCGGCGAGGGCTCTTAAAGCCGTTACGCTTCGCCGCATGGGCGAAACAACGCATTGAAAGTCCATAGCTTTGGTCGCGATTTTGTGCTAAACACCAAGGCGAAAACGGCAGAGTGCGCGCCGTCGCTCTGGACTTGGTTCGCCGCGTGAAGCATCGGGGTTAACCTGCTCATAAGGCTTGGTTATTCTCGATCAGGCGACCTTTAGAGGAAGGGCCTCGCAATTTGCGCAGGCCCTTTGATTCTGTGCGGCAGCGCGGCGCCTCGCCCAATAGGTTTGAGAAATCGAATGGCCACGAAGTCTGTGGAAAAACCAAACAAGAAGCCCGTAAAGTCGAAGCCGGCCGCCGCCGCACGCGGCAGGACGCAGGCGGGCGCGTCGAAAAAGGGATCGCCTGCGAAGGGAGCCGTCAAAGCGCCGGCCAGAAAGGCAGCGTCGGCCAAGACGCCCCCGGCCAAGACCTCAGCGAAAGCAGCGGCCAAACCGGCGCCCAAGCCGCCGGCGAAGGAGCCCGCCAAAGGTCCGGCGAATAAGCCGGCCGCTCCCCTTGGCAAGCCCGCTCCGGCAAAGCCCTCAAAGGCGGCCCCGGCCAAGCCGGACCTGAAAAAAGCTCCGGCCGCGGCGCCTCAGAAAGGGAAAGGGGCGCCGCCGGAGAAGGCGCCGGTCAAGAAAGGCGTCAGCGAGAAGGACAAGAAGACCGCAGCCCCCGCCAAGCCGGGAAAGGCGCCGGCGAAGAAGAAACTCTTTGTCGGGCAAAAGCCACGCTCGCCAAAACCGTCCGACCAGATCGTCCCCTCGACCATCAT
>CAYTVQ010000289.1:0-3307 GCA_964441615.1 uncultured Caulobacterales bacterium
CTTTGGGGCGCACATAATACTTCATCGCAAGGCCGAAGGCCTTCACGAAATCCAGCAGGGCGAAGCCTTTGAGGGCCTGAACGATACGCGACATCAGTTTCTCCAGCTCTGGAAGTGGTCGGCGAGGCCGGGGAACGCGATGAGGATCCCCGCAACGAACACCACCCAGAAGAGCGAAAACGGCAGCAGGACCTTCCAGCCGATGCGCATCAGCTGGTCATAGCGATAGCGCGGCACGATCGCCTTCACCATCGCGAACAGGAAGAAGAAGAACACGATCTTCAGGCAGAACCAGAGCACCGGCACGCTTTCGAGCGGCGCCCAGGGGATCGGCGAATGCCAGCCGCCGAAGAAGAGGATGGTCAGCATCGCGCACATCAGCACGATGTTGGCGAGCTCCCCGATCATGTACATGAGGAAGAGCGTCGACGAATACTCGACCTGATAGCCGGCGACGAGTTCGGATTCTGCTTCCGGCAGGTCGAAGGGCGGCCGGTTGGTCTCGGCCAGCGCCGAGATGAAGAACACGACGAACATCGGAAAGAGCGGGATGAAGTGCCAGTTGAGAATGCCCCCGCCCCGGTTCTGGCTTTCGACGATGTCGGTGAGGTTCAGCGATCCGACCAGCAGCAGCACGGTGATGATGACGAAGCCGATCGAGACTTCGTAGGAAACCATCTGCGCGGCCGAGCGCAGCGAGCCGAGGAACGGATATTTGGAGTTCGACGCCCAGCCGCCGATGATGATGCCGTAGACGCCGAGCGAAGAGATGGCGAAGAGATAGAGGATGCCGACATTGATGTCGGCCCCGACCATGCCGGGCCCCACGGGTATGACCGCCCAGGCGACGAGCGCCAGCACGAAGGTGATCAAGGGCGCGAGGAGGAACAGCGCCTTGTTGGCGCCGGCCGGGATGACGAGTTCCTTGAACACGAACTTGAAGAGGTCCGCGAAGGACTGGAGGAGCCCGAAGGGTCCGACCACGTTCGGCCCCTTCCTCATCTGCACGGCGGCCCAGACCTTGCGGTCGAAATACATGAGAAAGGCCTGCGCGAGCAGAAGCGTCACGAGCAGCGCCAGCGCCTGAATGACGGTCGGGGCGAGCCAGCCGATCCAGCCCTGATCGGTCGGCCGTGTGGTCAGGAAGGTCCAGAATGCGTCCATGAGCGAGGCTCATAGGGCGGTTGCGCGCGGAGGGGAAGTGAGGGCGGCGGCTTGCCCGGCCGCCTAATCAAGGAAACGGATGTCCACGCGCCGGTTCTGCGGCTCCCGCACCCCGGGCGGCGTCAGGACGCGCGGTTCCGAGGCGCCGACCCCTTTGACTTCAATTGCGTCGAAAGGAACGCCCGAGTCCACGAGATAGGCCCTCGCTGCCTCCGCGCGCGCCAGGGAGATCGCATCCGCAATGCCCTCGGCCGCTTCCGCCGCGTCCGCATGGCCCACGAGTTCAAGGCGGCCGCCGCGCTCCTTGTAGGTTTCGGCCGCCCAGTTGAGGAACGCCGCCGCCTCCTCCGAGATCGCGGAGTCGCCATTGGCGAAGTAGACGCTGATTTCCGCAAAGTCAGGCGGCGGCGGGGCGGGGGCCGGGGCTGGCTGCGGAGGCGGCCCGGACAGCGCGTCTCTACGCCGCCGGCCGTAGTCCTCATAGGAAAGTCCGATCGCGGAGAAATATTCGTCGGCGCTGGCGAGCATCAGCGGCGCAGCGCCTGGCGCGCAGACGCGCAGGCCGATCTCGCTTGGCGGCACGAAGCGGTAATGGCGCCGGCCGTCGCCGAGCGTTTCCACCGGAGCGATGGCGCGCTCCGACCCAATGGGCCGGTCGGCGAAGAAGCAGGACATGTCGGCGATGACATTTCCGCTTTCCGAATAATAGCCGTGCCCGAAAAGGTCGGCGGACACGACGTCCGTATCGATGGCGACATAGCGGTCGTCCGCGGATTCAAAGGGCCTCTGCGTCGGCAGGATCTGGCCGAGGCGCGCCTTAAATCCATTGACCAGCCAGGACGCCGCCATCGCTATGTCGTTGCGCGACGCATAGATGGTCACCTGGGGCGCGAAGGCTCCCCCGCCTTGCGCCTCAGCGCGCGCCATCGCGACGGAATAGGCGTCGCGCCCGACATCGGCGGCTGCGTTCACGATACGGAACTTGCGGACGCGTTTCAGGCGGACATGCTCACGCGCGATCTCCTCGATCGCGTTCACCAGCACCTCATTGCCCATCGAATGCACGACGATGTTGACTTCCTCGACAGTATGGGCGTCGCGCATCAGGAGAGTCAGGAACTCCGCTAGGTAGGGGGCCGACAGCTCCGCCTTCTTGCGATCGGAGCAATAGGCGCACAGAAACGCCCCGTTCGGCCAACTGAACAGCACGGGCCTGCCGAAAGCATAGGAAGGCTCGCCATAGCCTGGCTTGTCGGATTTGGTGTTGGCGGGGTCGTCCGGGTCGAAGGTGAGATCGACGGAGATCTGGGCGGTCCGGATCAGCGCGCTGTCGAAGCTCTGATTGTAGCCATGGACGAAGACGAGCAGCGCGTTCGCATCCGACTCCGCCAGCGCCTCGGTCAGCGAGGCCACGAAGGCGGAGCGGCTTCCGCTTTCCTCGATCGTGGTGATCGAGGCGAATCTGGCGGTGTCATCCCTGGAATCGGGCGCGCCATCGGGCTTCAAATCCACTTCGCCGCGCTTGCGCACTCCCGATTGCCCGTCCTTCTCCTCGCTCGCGAGCAAGGGCAAGGAAACATCCGCATAGCCAAGGTGAAGTTCGCCATCGACCTCGCGTCCGAAGCCGAAGTCGCGCTCGCCTGGCGCGCCAACACGGGCGCGCGGCGTGCCAAAATGCACGCGAATGCAATGCGCTGGCGGCGCCTTACCGTCTCTCTCGGCGAGCTTGATGTGGATGGCGCGGCACGGTTCCCCGAACTGCGCGTGGCGTGTGTTCTCCGGCTGCACGGTCCGCCAGACGAAATCGGCAACGCACGCGCCGCCGACAATGGCGGCCAGCATGACCCCCAGGCGCACGAGCACCACGATGAGCCGCATCATCCCCCCTTCGACGCCGACCCTGGCGGTGGCGCCTGGCCGAAGTATCGCCGGCCTTCATGAAAAGGTCAAAAAGGGCCGAAGGATATGCCAGTTCCTGCCATCGGGAATGGCGGCGCGGGCCGGTTGCCGCTATCTGGACCCTGAAACTTGCCGGAGAAGCCCTTGCCCCGCGCCATCATGCTCGCCGCCCTCGCCGCCCTTTCGCTTGCCGCCTGCGGGAAGAAGGAGTCGCCGGCGCCCGACCAGGCCGCCGCGGCGCCGG
>CAYTVQ010000290.1:0-3305 GCA_964441615.1 uncultured Caulobacterales bacterium
AGGGGCGGCAACGGCGGCGGGTGCGGCGTCGCCCGGATTCACAGGCGGAACCCGGTGACGCACTGCACCGCCGATTTGCCGATCGCCGTCACGGCGCGCGGATTATCGATACGCATCAGGGCGCGCACCGCCTCGATGGTCGAGGGCGCCCGTGCGACATTCAGCGTGTATCGGGCGAGGTCCTCAAGATCGTCGTCGGAGAGGCGCTGGTCGAGGTCATCGACCATGCACAGGGCCGTTTCCTTCGGAATGCCAATCGCCTGGAAGCGGTCCTCAAGCGTGACCCGCGCCACAGTCGCACAGGCGGCAAGGGCCGCACAAAGGGCCGTCGCCGCCGCCATCGACCACCGCATGAAAGGCTCCTTCTGACTTTCGCCGTTCCGCCCGGCGCAGGACCATGCGAAAGATGGCGTTGAACCGCAAGCCGAATGGACAGGACGGACCCATGAAATCGATGATGAGCACAGCCCCGGACGGACCGACGGGTCTCAAGCTCATGGAGACGCCGACCCCGGCGCCCGGCCCCGGACAGGTGCGAATCTTGGTGAGGGCCGCGGGCGTCAACTTTCCTGACGTCCTCCTCACGCGCGACATGTACCAGTTTAAGCCGCAGCGCCCCTTCGCCCCCGGCGGCGAGGTCGCGGGCGTCATCGAGGCGGTCGGCGCCGGCGTCACCCATTTCAAGGAAGGCGACCGCGTGCTCGCAGGCGGCGTCAGCGGCGGATTTTCGACGCACTTCATCTGCGATGCGCAGGCCGCGCGGAAAATCCCGGACGCGATGCCCTTCGACGAGGCGGCGGCCTTCATGCTCACCTACGGCACCTCGCACTATGCCCTGAAGGACCGGGCGGCGCTGAGGGCGGGTGAATCGCTCTTCATCCTTGGCGCCGCGGGCGGCGTCGGCGCGGCGGCGATCGAAATCGGCAAGGTCATGGGCGCCCGGGTCGTCGCCGGCGTCTCCTCCGATGACAAGGCGCGCTTCTGCAGGGAGCTCGGCGCCGACGAGACGCTGATCTATCCCAAGTCGCTCGACAAGGACGGCATGAAGGCGCTCTCCGCCGAGATCAAGCGCCTGTGCGGCGGCGACGGGGCCGATGTCGTCTATGACGCGGTCGGCGGCGACTACGCCGAAGCGGCGCTTCGCGCCATCGCCTGGGAAGGGCGCTTTCTCGTCGTCGGCTTCCCCGCCGGCATTCCAAAAATCCCGCTCAATCTCACCTTGCTGAAGAGCTGCCAGATCGTCGGCGTGTTCTGGGGCGCCTTCACCATGCGCGATCCCAAACGCAACGCCGCCCATGTCGCAGAGCTCTTTCAGTGGTACACGGAAGGAAAGATCCGTCCCCGCATCACCGCGCGCTTTGCGCTCGAACGCGCCGCCGACGCGCTCCAGATGATGGCGGAGCGCAAGGTGCTGGGGAAAGTCGTGCTGACGATGTAGCCGCCTAGTCCGTCGGTACGGTTCCGGTCACGGTCTTCTGCAATTCCTTGGCCGAGGTCGTATGCTGGAACTTCAGCTTCTTCTCGGGGAAGACGTAATGGAAGGCGCCGTGGCTCATCAGGGCCGCCTCGTGGAACCCTGAAAGGATGAGCTTCAGCTTGCCCGGATAGAAGGCCATGTCGCCGATGCAGAAGACGCCCGGCGTCGAGGTCTCGAACTTCTCGGTATCGACGGCGATGCGCTCCTCTTCGAGCCTCAGGCCGAAATTGGCGATGGGGCCGAGCTTCATGGTGAGCCCGTAAAAAGGCAGCAGCGCCTCGCAGGCAATGTCGCGCGCCTCGCCGTCCTTCGGCTTCACGGTCACGGCGGAAAGCATCCCGCCCTCGCCCTTCAGCCCCAGAATGTCGGCGATGACGAGGTCGATCTTTCCTGCGGCGACGAGCGCGCGCATCTTCTCGACGCTTTCCGGCGCCCCGCGAAACTCGTCGCGGCGGTGGATGAGGGTCAGACGTTCGGCCAGAGGCGCGAGGTTGAGCGTCCAGTCGAGCGCCGAATCGCCGCCGCCGGCAATGACGATGGTCTTGCCCCGGAACATCTCGCGCTTGCGCACCGCATAATGGACCGACTTGCCCTCATAGGCCTCGATGTCCTTGATCGGCGGGCGCTTCGGAGTGAAGGAGCCGCCGCCCGCCGCCACCACGACGACCTTGCATCTGATCGTGGTTCCGGCGTCGGTTTTCACCGTCCAGGCCCCGGCGGCGCCGGAGAGCGAATCCGCCATCTCGCCGATATGAAAGACCGGCGCGAACGGTTCGATCTGGTCGAGGAGCTGGCGGGTCAGCTGCTCGCCGCTGATCGACTTGATGCCCGGTATGTCGAGGATCGGCTTTTCCGGATAAAGCTCGATGCACTGGCCGCCCGGTTTGTCGAGAATATCGACGACATGCGCCTTGATGCCGAGCAGCCCCAGTTCGAACACGGCGAAGAGCCCGCAGGGCCCGGCGCCGATGATCACGACGTCCGTCTCATGCGATTCGCCTGAAGGGGCGCTCTCGACGCGAATGGTCATGGTTCCTCCGCTATGGCGGGCCGCGGCGCCCGCCTTTTTGGTTTTGCGCCGACCTTACACATAACCGGCCGCGCTTGGGAACCTGCGCGCTATTTCGCCGTGATGCCGCCATCGACCTTGAATTCGGCGGCCGTAACAAACCGGCTTTCGTCAGACGCGAGATAGAGAACAGCATAGGCGATGTCTTCGGGCTCGCCGAGACGGCGCAGCGGGATCTGGCGCGAGAGCTTCTGCTCGCCCGCCTCGCCGCCGCCGCCGAGCTCGATCAGGGGCCCGACAATCGGCGTTCGCGTGAATACGGGGTGCACGGAATTGCTGCGGATGTCGTATCCCGCTTTCGCGCAGTGGAGCGCGATCGACTTCGACATCATCCACACCGCCGCCTTCGCCGCATTGTAAGCGAGCATGTTGGCGTCGGCGATGAGGCCGGAGACCGACGAGATGTTGATGATCGAGGCGGGTTGCGAGTCCTTCAGATAAGGCAGCGCCGCCTTGGTCCCGATGAAGATCGAATCGACATCGATCTCCTGCACGCGCCGCCAGTTCTCATAGGTCTCGGTCTCGATGTTTCCGAAGGAGCCGACCCCGGCGTTGTTGACGAGCACGCTGATCCCGCCCATGGCGCGCGCCGCCTCGGCCAGCGCCCGCTCCCAGTCTTCCGCCTTCGTCACGTCATGCGCTGTCGAAAAGGCCGCGCCCTTGTGTTTCCGATTGATCCCGGCCGCGACGTCCTTGGCGCCCTCCGCATTCACATCGGTCAGGAACACCTTGGCGCCCTCATCGGCGAGCAGCTGCCCG
>CAYTVQ010000291.1:0-3302 GCA_964441615.1 uncultured Caulobacterales bacterium
GCAGGAGCGGGGCATCACCATTCTCGCCAAATGCACCTCGGTGCTGTGGGAGAGGGGAGGCGAGCCCGTCCGCCTCAATATCGTCGATACCCCGGGCCACGCCGATTTCGGCGGCGAGGTCGAGCGCATCCTTTCTATGGTCGATGGGTGCCTGCTCCTGGTTGATGCGGCGGAAGGGCCGATGCCGCAGACCAAGTTCGTGCTGTCGAAAGCGCTGCGCCTCGGGTTGAAACCAATCCTTGTACTGAACAAGATCGACCGACCGAACGCCAATCCTGATGCGGCTCTCAACGAGACCTTTGATCTCTTCGTGGCGCTCGGGGCCAATGACCGCCAGCTTGACTTCCCGACGCTTTATGCTTCTGGCCGCGACGGCTGGGCGTCGCGGACGATCGATGGCGTGCATAAGGACCTGACGCCCCTGTTCGAGACCATCATCGAGCATGTGCCCGCGCCGACAGCGGAAGGCGGGTCTGAAGCGCCGTTCAGGATGCTGGCGACGACGCTTGAGGCCGACCCCTATCTCGGGCGCATCCTGACAGGGCGCATTCTCTCGGGAACCGCTCGGCCCGGCGTCACATTGAAAGCGCTCCGGCGCGATGGCTCTGACATTGAGAAGGCGCGCATCACCAAGGTGCTCGCCTTTCGCGGCTACAAGCGCCAGCCCATCGACGAGGCCTTCCCCGGGGATATCGTGGCGCTGGCTGGCTTCACGACGGCTTCGGTCGCCGACACCTTGTGCGACCTTGTCGTCGATGCGGCCATTCCCGCCCAGCCGATTGATCCGCCAACGCTCTCGATCACCATCGCCGCCAACGACTCGCCGCTGGCGGGCCGTGAAGGCGACAAGGTGCAAAGCCGAGTCATTCGCGAGCGCCTCATGCGCCAGGCTGAAGGCGACGTCGCGATCCGCGTGACGGATACGCCGGGCGGCGACGCCTATGAGGTGGCGGGGCGGGGCGAATTGCAGCTCGGCGTCCTCATTGAAAACATGCGGCGGGAGGGCTTTGAACTCGCGGTCTCGCGCCCGCGGGTCGTCACGCGGACTGCCGAGGACGGGACGCTGCTTGAACCCATCGAGGAAGTTGTCATCGACGTCGATGACGAGTTTTCGGGCGTCGTCATTGACAAGCTGTCCCAAAGGAAGGCCGAGCTCGCGGAGATGAAACCCTCGGGCGGCGGCAAGACCCGCCTCATCATGCATGCGCCGGCGCGCGCGCTGATCGGCTATCACGGCGAGTTCCTGACCGACACGCGCGGAACTGGCGTCATGAACCGATCTTTCCTTGAATACGCGCCGCACAAGGGGGAGATCGGCGGGCGCCGCAATGGCGTGCTCATCTCAACCGACCAGGGCCAGTCCGTGCTCTACGCGCTGTTCTACATACAGGAACGCGGCGTGCTCTTTATCGGGTCCGGCGAAAACGTCTATCAGGGCATGATCATCGGCGAGAACGCCAAGGATGACGATCTCGACGTCAATCCGCTAAAAGAAAAGAAGCTCACCAATGTGCGGGCTTCGGGAAAGGACGAGGCGCTGCGCCTCACGCCCCCGCGCCGCATGAGTCTCGAACAGGCGATCGCCTATATCGATGACGATGAACTGGTCGAAGTGACGCCGAAATCCGTGCGCCTTCGCAAGAAGGCTCTGCTGCCCCATATGAGGAAGAAGCGCGCCAAGGACGCATAGGGCTCCGCTATTCCTTTTCGCCGAACTTCTCCTCGACAAGTCTGACCAGAGTCGCCACCGCCTCTTCCGCCTGCGGGCCCTCGGCTGCAATTTCGATTTCTTCCCCGGCGCCGGCCCCGAGCATCATGAGGCCCATAATCGAAACGGCGGAAACGCGGTATTCGCAGCAGGAGACCACTATGACGGCGTCATAGGATCCGGCCACGGCCGAAAACTTGGCCGAGGCGCGCGCATGCAGCCCCCGCGCATTTCGTATCGTCACTCTGGCGATGGCCGCTGCCAAGCTATTTTCCAGGCGTCTCGCCGGAAAGGACCCAAGAGGCGACATTTATGTATTTGCGCCCCGCGTCATGGGCGGCGGCGACAGCACCCTTGAGATCATGCTCTTTGCGCATCGAAGCGACCTTGATGAGCATCGGCAGATTGACGCCCGCGATCACCTCGGCATTGGCCTTCTCCATCACCGAAATCGCGAGATTGGAGGGCGTGCCGCCGAACATATCGGTGAGGATGATGACGCCGTCGCCGCCATCGACCTCCTTGGCGGCCGCCAGTATGTCGGCGCGGCGCTTCTCCATGTCGTCGTCGGCCCCGATGCAGATTGCTTTGGCGCCTTCCTGGGGACCGACCACATGCTCCGCCGCAGCGAGAAACTCCTCGGCCAGCCGGCCATGCGTTACGATCACGATTCCAATCATGAATCCTCTTTCGGCGCCCCGCCCACACCAGCGGCGGCGCTGTTCCTAGCGAGAATCGCGCGCAAAATCACCCGTAAGCGGATGGCGGCCAGCGCCAGATCGCTCGCGACCAGCGGCCAGCAGGGGAGGCTCGCCCCGGCCAGAGACCTGGGCGACGGCTCGGGAAGCCGGGCCCCGTCGGCTGCGAGGTCGAAGCCAGCCGTCAATGTCGCCGAGGGCGACGCGCGCACGGGTGCGACGCCGAAGCCGCGGATTTCAATCAATCCCGCAATGGGCTTGGGCGCGCAGGCCCGCAGACGGCCGCCCGGCTCGGCGTCGAGCAGCACGGCGTCATCGCTGATAAGGGCGGTCCGGCGCTGCCGGCAGGTTTCAATAAGGTGCAGCGCCAGCGAAGACTTGCCCGCGCCTGAGCGGCCGAAGAGGAGGGCGCCGGCGAGCGGGCCGTCGGCGTCGAGCGCCACGGCGAGGGCGACGGCGTGAACGAGCTCCGCCATGTCACTCGACTCGCTGTCCGCCCCGCCCGGCGCCGTCGGCAAAGCGCCGTGCGCCGTCGACGGTCTCGCCCGAAGCGAGGGTTTCGAGGCCGCGCGCGAATTCGTTGGCGATGGCCTCGCTCTCGGAAAGCGACCACTGCTCGATCGCTGACAGCCGGTCGTTCCGCATACAGACTTGCGGCAGCGCCGCGAGTTCCCTGGCCCACTCGATCGCCGCCTTGAGGGATTCGCCGGGTGCGGAAAGGCGATTGACGAGGCCCCACTCATAGGCTTCCTCGGCCCCGACGGCGCGGCCGGTGAGGATCATCTCCATGGCGCGTGAGGCGCCGATGAGGCGCGGCAGGCGCACCGTGCCGCCGTCGATCAGGGGCACGCCGAAGCGGCGGCAGAAAACGCCGAAGACGGCGGTGCGCGCCGCTA
>CAYTVQ010000292.1:0-3293 GCA_964441615.1 uncultured Caulobacterales bacterium
GCCGCCGGGGCGGGAAGGGCTTAAATCTTCCTATCTCCAGCTTCTCCATCTCGTCGAGCGGCTGCACCGCCAGCTTCTCGATGTGATCAAGGACGAACTCGAGCGCATCGGGCAGACCGACATCAACTCCGTCCAGGCGCTGCTCCTCTACAATATCGGCGAGGCGGAGCTGACGCCGGGAGAACTGCGCTCGCGCGGCCATTATCTTGGGTCGAACGTCTCCTACAATCTCAAGCAGCTCATCGACAAAGGCTACATCCAGGATCAACGGTCGAGCGTCGACAAGCGCTCGAAGCGCGTCTCCCTGACCCCGGCGGGTCTTGAGGTGCGCGACCGGCTGGCGGCGCTCTATGATCGCCAGCTCGGCTCGGTCGAGCAGGTCGGGGGCGTCGATCTCGCGCTGATCGACCAGACCAACAAGGCGCTCCAGCGCCTTGAGCGCTTCTGGGCCGACCAGGTCCGCTTCCGCCTTTAGCGCGGCGGAGCCTTCCGAATCCTGCTAGCGGAGCCAGAGCGGGCGGGGCGCCCGCGGCCTGCCGCGCGCGCTTCTGTCGGAACCCTTGACACCCGAGGGCGCCTTCGCCACTCCGGCGCCTCCATCGGCACAAATATTCGCGGGGAGATTCATGCACGCCTACCGAACCCATAGCTGCGGCGCGCTGCGCAAGAGCGCAGTCGGCGAGACCGTGCGCCTCTCGGGCTGGGTGCACCGCAAGCGCGACCATGGCGGCCTCCTCTTCATCGACCTGCGCGACCATTACGGCCTGACGCAGCTTGTCGTGGAGCCTGAGGCGACGATCTTCAAGGACATCGAGCGAGTGCGCGCGGAAAGCGTCATCCGCATCGACGGCAAGGTCGTGGCGCGCACGCCTGAAACGGTGAACGCCGGCCTGCCGACGGGCGAGATCGAGGTGCGGGTGACCGGCTTCGAAAGCCTCTCGGCCGCCGAGGATCTCCCGCTGCCGGTGTTCGGCGAGCCCGACTACCCCGAAGACATCCGCCTCAAATACCGCTTCCTCGACCTTCGCCGCGAGAAACTCCACCGCAGCGTCGTGCTGCGAAGCCATGTCATCTCTTCGCTCCGGCGACGGATGATCGAGCAGGGCTTCGTCGAATTCCAGACGCCGATCCTGACCGCATCCTCGCCGGAAGGCGCGCGCGACTTCCTCGTGCCCTCGCGCATGCATCCGGGCAAATTCTACGCCCTCCCGCAGGCGCCGCAGCAGTTCAAGCAATTGCTGATGGTTGCGGGCTTCGACCGCTATTTCCAGATTGCGCCCTGCTTCCGCGACGAGGACGCGCGCGCCGACCGCTCGCCGGGCGAATTCTATCAGCTCGATTTCGAGATGAGTTTCGTCACGCAGGAGGACGTGTTCAACGCCATTGCGCCCGTGCTTGCAGGCGTGTTCGAGGAGTTCGCCAACGGCAAGAGGGTCACCAAGCCGCCTTTCCCGCAGATCAAGTTCGCAGACGCCATCCGCAAATACGGCTCCGACAAGCCGGACCTTCGTAACCCCATCGAGATGGACGACGTCTCTGCGCATTTCCGCGGCTCCGGCTTCAAGGTTTTCGCCGGCATGCTGGAGAAGGATCCGAAGGTTGAAGTCTGGGGTCTGCCGGCGCCTGGCGGGGGATCAAGGGCGTTCTGCGACAAGATGAATTCCTGGGCGCAAGGGGAGGGCCAGCCGGGGCTCGGCTATGTCTTCTGGCGCGAAGGCGAGGAGGGCGGCGCCGGCCCCATCGCCAAGAATATCGGGCCCGAGCGCGCCGAGGCGATCAGAAAGCAGTTCGGCCTCAAAGTCGGCGACGCCGTCTTCTTCATTGCCGGCAGGCCGTCCGAATTCTACAAATTCGCCGGCGCGGCGCGCCAGAAAGTCGGCTTCGATCTCGGTCTTGTCGATCAGGAACAGTTCAAGTTCTGCTGGATCGTCGATTTCCCGATGTATGAATGGAACGATGAGGAGAAGAAGATCGACTTCTCGCACAATCCATTCTCGATGCCGAACTTCGATCACGCGAAATTCCTGGCTCTCGACAGGAGCGACCGCGACACCATCGAGAAGATCACCGCCTTCCAGTACGACATCGTCTGCAATGGCGTTGAACTTTCCTCCGGCGCGATCCGCAACCACAAGCCAGACATCATGATCAAGGCCTTCGAGATCGCCGGCTATTCCAAAGAGACGGTCGAGGCGAAATTCGGCGGCATGCTGAACGCCTTCCGCTACGGCGCGCCGCCCCATGGCGGCTCGGCCCCCGGCGTCGACCGCATCGTCATGCTGCTCGCGGGCGCCGAGAACATCCGCGAGGTGATCGCTTTCCCGCTGAACCAGCAGGCGCAGGACCTGATGATGCAGGCCCCGAACGAGCCGACGGAAAAGCAGCTCAAGGAGCTGCATATCCGCGTCGTTCCGCCGATCGTCGAGAAGAAGGGCTAGACCCCGTTCGCCAAAATGCGAGTCGGCGAACGTGGTCTTGAGTCTTCACTTAGCGCGCGTTTTCATCCGAAAACCGCTCCGCACTTTTCGGAACGCGCTCTGGGCGCCTATTTTTTCGCTTTGGCCGCGCGCTTCGAAAGCCCGAGCGCGTCGTCCATGACGTGATAGATGTAATTCTGCTCGACGATGCCGTCGAACAGATAGGCGCGCGGTCCGCCGGCGTAGATGGTCACGTCCTGGCCGCCATGCGTCTCGGAATACATGGGCACCGTCGACTGCTGCCGGTAGGCGAGGTCCGTCGCCTCCTCCTCGCGAGGGGCGGGGCGGCCGGCCGGCGGCTTTGATCCGGCGAACACGGAGCCCGGCCCGTTCGCGTAGCCAAGCGTCGTATAGGGCTTCTTGTCGAGGGCGAGCGCGTAGCCGCCGGCGCTCTCGCCGCCTTCGCCGCCGTCGATCGGCGTCGAGAGGCCGAGAATGTTCGTGCCGCGCGCCGGATAGCCCTGAATGCTCATGGTGTGGCCGTGATCGGCGGTCACGATAATGAGGGTGTCTTTCGCGCTTGTCTTCGAGAGCGCAACCTCCACGGCTTTCGAAAGCGCCTGCGTGTCATAGAGCGCCCGCGCTGCATTGCCGGCATGGTGGCCGTGATCGATGCGGCCGGCCTCGACCATCAGAAAGAAACCATCCTTGTCCTGACGGAGAATGTCGATCGCCTTGGCGGTCATCTCGGCGAGCGAAGGCTCCCCGGCCGGATCCGCGGCGCGGTCGGCCTCCCACTGCATGTGCGAGGACTCGAAGAGACCGAGGAGACGAGGGCCCTCGGCCGGGTTGACCGCTTCGAATGCGGCCTTGTTC
>CAYTVQ010000293.1:0-3279 GCA_964441615.1 uncultured Caulobacterales bacterium
GCCAAGCAGTTCGCCGCGCACACAATCGAGCGCATCTACACGGCGTTCGTGTGGGGCGTTCCTAATCCGCGGGCGGGAACAATCGAGGGCGCGATCGGGCGCTCGCCTGTCAACCGGCGCAAGATGGCGCTGGTCAAGACCGGCAGGCCGGCTGTCACGCATTACCGGACACTCGCCGCCTACAAGGACGTGGCCGCCAGGATTGAGTGCCGACTGGAGACCGGGCGCACGCACCAGATCCGCGTGCACCTCACGAGCCGCACGCATCCCTTGATCGGCGATCCGCTCTACGGCAAGGGGCGGCGCGCGCTGCGGCGCGACCTTGAGGCGAAGCTCGGCCCGGCCCTCGAGGGGTTGGCTGGCCAGGCACTCCACGCCGGGGTTTTGGGATTTGCCCACCCAGAAACGGGCAGGCCCTTTCGCTTCGAGCGCCCTCTGCCCGCGCCGCTCCAGGCCCTCGAAGCCGCTCTGGCGGCGCTCTGATTGTGACGAGCGGCGCCTTATCCCCGCCCCACCAATAAGTTACTCTCCTCATGCTGCAGTGCCGTTATACTGGCGGCCGGAGCACCCCCATGGACGCCAAGACCAACATCCCGGCCCTTGCCAGCCTCACCCCCGAAAGCGGGCTCTCGCGCTACCTCGCCGAGATCCGCAAGTTTCCGATGCTGGAGCAAGGCGAAGAGTACATGCTGGCCAAGCGCTTCGCCGAGCACCAGGACCCCGAGGCCGCGCGCAAGCTGATCACCTCGCACCTTCGGCTGGTCGCCAAGATCGCCATGGGCTATCGCGGCTATGGCCTCCCGATCGGCGAGGTGATTTCGGAAGGCAATGTCGGTCTCATGCAGGCGGTGAAGCGCTTCGATCCCGAGCGCGGCTTTCGCCTTGCGACCTATGCCATGTGGTGGATCCGCGCCGCGATCCAGGAATACATCCTGCGCTCGTGGAGCCTCGTCAAGATCGGCACCACCGCCGCGCAGAAGAAGCTGTTCTTCAACCTGCGCAAGATGAAGAGCAGAATCGACGCGGTCGAGGACGGCGACCTCCGCCCCGAGCAGGTCGAGCACATCGCCAAGAAGCTCGGCGTCACCCATGAAGACGTCGTCTCCATGAACCGCCGCCTCGCTGGACAGGAGACCTCGCTTAACGCGCCGATGCGCAATGACGGCGATGGCGGGGAATGGCAGGACTGGCTCGTCGATGAAAACGCGGTCAACGCCGAGGTCAAGCTCGCCAATGAGGACGAGTACGACCTGCGCATGAATCTTTTGCAGAAGGCGCTCGCGACTCTGAACGAGCGCGAGCAGCACATCATCACCGAGCGCCGCCTCAAGGATAATCCGGCGACGCTCGAGGAACTCTCGCAGGAATATGGGGTCAGCCGCGAGCGCGTGCGCCAGATCGAGGTGCGCGCCTTCGAGAAGCTCCAGAAGGCGATGAAGCGCATGGAGCGCGACGCAAAGGCGCGCAAGGAAGACGTCGAGGAGATCGAGGCGTAAGGCGGCAGGCGCCTGCGCGCCGCCCTACTTCCTCCCCTCCGCGGCGCTGACAAGGGCGTCGCATTTGGCCTTCTTGTCGGCGAGCTGCTGCTGCATCCCTTTGGTCGAGTTCGTTTCCGAATAGCTTTCCATCTGCTTGAGGATCGCGTCGGCTTCCTTGTTGCTGCCGGCAAGACCCTGGTCCTTCAGATATTGCTTTGTCTTTTCGGGGCTCTTGGTGACGCCGGCCTTCGGCGCGAGGTTGAGCTTGCCCGTATATTTGACGCCGCTCCACACGCCGATCGCCGTGCGGATGGCGCCGAGCACGCTCGAGGCGGCGCCGGCGTATGTGTCGATCGCCTCGCCGACCGGGCCTGCATATTTCACTTCCGGCGGGATCGACTCGAAGATGTCGTTGGCGGCGTCGACGCCCTCGGCCCAGTCGGAAAGATCGCTGTCATAGGTGTTGGGGTCGTCGCCGGTGACGGGATCCTTTTTCAGCGCCCCGAGCGATGCCAGCGCCTGCATGGCCTTGGCCTGCGCGTCGATGAGTTCGCCGAGCTCCCTGATGCAGTCATTGGCGGCCTTGCGCGCCTTGTCGATATCCTCCGCTGACGGAGGTCTGACGGCCGGGATCGCGGCCTTCGCTTCCTTGGCGGCGGCCTCGGCGTCCGCCGCCGCCTTGTCGATCTCCCGCTGGATCTTCGCGCATTCTTCCTCCTTCTTCGCAACGGCGGCGGCGGCCGACGCTGCGCGCGCCTTTGCCTCCTTTGCGGCCCTGGCCTTGCGCTCCGCCTCCTTGTCCATGGCTGCGAGGTCTTTGGGAGAATGAATTGGGAGTCGGACAGCCTTCACTGCATCGGCGACGCGCTTGTCGGCCGCCTCCTTTGCGGCTTTCGCCTTTTCGAGGTTGGCGCGCGCTTCCGCGCGTTCGGCCGTCGTGCCGTTGCTGTTCGCGGCCTTCAAGGCCTTTTCCGCAGCATCGACTGCGGCTTGAGCATCGACAGCTTCCTTGTTCGCGCGCTTCAACTCCTCCCGCGCGGCCTCTTCCTGCGCTCTCGCATTGCGCGCATCCTGCTCCGCCGTCTCGGCGGCGCGGTTGGCTCTGCCGGCTTCGGCTTCGGCGGCGGCCGCCGCGGCGCGCAGTTTCGCCAATTCCTCATCGCACGGCTTTTTCTTTTTGAGCTTCGCCTCCCAGTCGTCATGGGCGGCCTTCGCCTTGCGGCGCAGCGGTTTCGGGATGCGCTGATCGTCATAATCGATTTGCTGCGGCGGAGCATTCGCAATGGCGCCGCTTTGTCCGCCCGGCTGCGGACCCTGCTGCGGCTGGCCGCCGGGCTGCGCGTCGCCGAGGACGTTGACGTTGAAGCGCAGCGCCTGCCTGTCGATCTTGCAGTTCCTGAAGATGAGGACGCCGCAATTCTCGCAGTCGATGTCGATGAAGCCGACCTTTTGACCCGGCGGCGCCCCGCTGAGATCGACCGTGATCTGAAGGGTCTTCGTCTGACCCTGCGCCACCTGCCGGACCACCGGATCGGCCGGAAGACGCAGCCAGTTCGATTTCGAGGAGAAGCGGAAATCGACGGGTTGCGGGCAGCTGACATTTTGCACGGCGAGCGTGACGGGGAAGACCTCTCCGGCCCGCCGGTCGCCGAGATTGACGTCGCGGTAGTCGGGCGTCTGCGCCGCAGCCCCGATCCCGGCCAACACGAGGAAACTCGCGGCGATGACGCCGGCGAAAAGCCCAAGCCGCATGGGGTCCTCCCCTCAAGGCGCTTTTGCGATACTGTCGGCTTACCGTCTC
>CAYTVQ010000294.1:0-3266 GCA_964441615.1 uncultured Caulobacterales bacterium
ATGGCGACCGCCCTCAAACGCCATGATGTGGCGCATAGCCTCCTGGGCCTTCTTCCTTCTCATCCGCAGTACTTGGCTCTGAAATCGGCGCTGGCGAATGCGAGGCCGGGCGACTCCAAGGCGATCGACCGGCTCAGAGCCAATCTCGAGCGCTGGCGCTGGATGCCTCGCAGCCTCGGCCGCAGCCACGTCTTTGTGAACGTCCCGAGCGGAGAGCTCGTCTATGTGCGCGACGGCGTAGAGCGCGACCGACGACGCATTGTCTATGGGGCGCGCAAGACGCCGACTTATCAGTTCTCCGCCGAGATCAGCGGCGTCGCGTTTAATCCAACGTGGTATGTGCCCAGAAGCATCGGCATCGGCGAGGGGCTCGAGGACCTGCTGAGAGAACGCCCGGCCGCAGCAGCGCAGCTTGGCTATTATCGTGGCGAGGATGGCGGCATCAGGCAAAAGCCTGGACCGAAAAATCCGCTGGGTCAGATGAAGCTGATAATGCCAAATCCTTTTTCCGTCTTCGTGCATGATACGCCGGCCAGGAACCTCTTTGCACAAGAGACACGCGCATACAGTCACGGCTGCATTCGGGTCGAGGGCGCCCTCGAGTTCGCCCAATCTCTGCTGGGCCCGAGCTGGAGCGCCGACGCGATCGCCGAGGTCGTCGCGACGGGGTCGACCGTCACAGTCGAACTCGATGAGCCAGTCCCTGTTTACGTCGCCTATTTCACGGCGCTGGCGTCCGATGATGGCCAGATCACGTTCTTCCGGGACATTTATGGCCTCGACGCGATCTTGTTGCGGGGCCTGAGGCAACGGGCGCCGGGCGCGTCGGCATCCCAGGAAGAGCCGGGCGAGTGCGCCGGCTAAAATTTTGCGGCGTATAGAAGACAGCCGCCGGAGAGACTGTCGAGGACTTGGTCAAGATCAGTTTGGGCGACCGCAAAGCATCCCTCGCTTCGGCCGAGCTTGCCATATTTCTTCAGCATGTCGTCACCGACATACCAGGCGGGATGGATGACGATGGCGCGCGCTTCGGCATTGGAATTATCCGCTCCAAGACCGACGAGTCGCATCGAGCGGCCATATTTTCCCTCATAAAGGCTCGCAGTCCGATAGGCCCCCCTGGACGTCGCGTTCGATCCCGTTTCATTCGAAAACAGCCTCAGCCAGCCTGAATGCGACGGATCGGATCCGCGGCCATGCGCGACCAGATACGAACTGACTGCTTTCGATTTCATCTCGACGAGGTGGAAGCGCGGCCGCCACGACGGCGCCGAGAAATCGACGATGCCGACCATGTCGGCGCGATCTATGTTCGGGGCGTATTCGCGCAGGAGCCTTGCGGCCGCCGAAGCGACGCCTTCAGGCTTTGCAAGAACCGGAGTTGAGGCAAGGCCGCCGAGCGCGGCGCAGCCCTGCAGAAAATGACGACGATCCATGCGAAACGCCAACTCAAACCGCCCGTATGCTGAGCCGACGATGGGCGTCGGTCATGTATATCCTAAGGCTCGATGGCTTACACCCGAAAACTGCCAGGAGGCCGCACAATTCCCGGCGGCCGGCCCCGGCTCGCCCGGATGAAAAGCCAAGAACCATTGAAAGCACGAATTGCTAATAGCCTGTGTCCTGGGTCTAAGGAGGCGTTCCACTTCTGCGCACGTTGAGAGCGCCGAGCCAAGCTTGCCGGGCCGGGAAAAGGAAGCTAAATCCCCGCGGCCTCACGGGATCGCTGCGGTAGCTCAGTGGTAGAGCACCCCCTTGGTAAGGGGGAGGCCGAGAGTTCAATCCTCTCTCGCAGCACCATTCTCCCGACCGACGCTTTACCAGCGGGCACCGCGCCTCAGGCCTGCGAGCCCGGCAATGATGATGACGACATATCCTGCCCCGAGAATCGCCAGCGCCTTGGGCAGCGCCGCGATCACGCCGAAGAGATCGACATGGCCGGTCTTCCAGAAGACCCAGTCGCCAGCCAAGTCCGTCGCGAGGCGATCATTGCCTGTCTCGAGGAGGATGAACCCGTCGCCTGTGGCCGGATCGACCCGCGCCGTCGTATTGATCGCCGGCTCGTTGCTTCCGTCGTGGCCGACAATGTAATCCCCGGCATTGTTCGGCGCGTAGAGAACGACGCCGAGGCCCCAGATTTCGACTCCATACCGGTAGCCGTGGGGACGGCGCATTTCGGCAAGTGTTGCAGGCGCGAGAACGCCGCGACCGGCGGGCTCGCCCTGCGACCCGACAACCTGGGCCGCGATGAAGCGCGAGAGGTCTGCGAGGGACGTGTAGAGGGAAGCGGCCGCTTTCGCTGTGAACTGGAAGTGCGTCGCGATTGATCCGCTGTCGTCATAAAATTCGGCGACGTTCGACCCTTCCTCTGCGGGCGTGTCGAACGTCGATCGCGACATGCCGAGCGGCTCGAACACCGCGCGCCGCATGTAGTCGTTGAACGGCTCGCCGGAAACTTCCTCTATGATCAGCTGCAAGAGGGTGTAGCCGCCGCCCGAATACCTCCAGTCGCTTCCCGGCGCCGCGCCGACGCGCACGGCTCCGTCCGTGCCGGGCGAGGCGTCGGCCGCTTTCGTCAGAGATTCTTCAAGTGTCTGCACCTTCGCGTCCGGCTCAAATCCGGCATAGCCGAGCCCATCGGTCAGGCCCGCCGTGTGGCTGAGCAGGCGGCGAACCGTGACGCCGTCATTGTCGAACTCGCTCGGCGGCAGCGTCCATCGGGTCAGATAGCGGGATACGGGCGCGTCGAGATCGACGCGCCCGGACTCGACGAGCGTCATCACGCCCCATGCCGTGACCCACTTGCTGAGCGAGGCGACCTGAAACAGCGTGTCGCCATCAACGGGTCGCCCGATTGATCTGTAGTGTTCGTCGATGACCCGCCCGGCCTTGATCAGCGCGAAGACGGCGTTCCCTCGTGACTGCTTTTCAATCCTTTCTGCGACTGCACGCGCAAAGAGATCCGCATCGTCCTTTGGCGCGAGCGGCTTTCGCCCCCATCCATCGAGAACGCCGGCGCCCACGAGCACCGTCCAGCCGGCTAGCACCAGCAACATCGAAATTAGAACGATAAGCCGCCGCATGTTGTACATCTGCCCCGTTCGTGAAGAACAGCATACCATGATTGCGCCGGCGGCTTCACCAATGTGCGGATGATGGCGACGAGGCGAACGTCGGGGCAACCGGCTTTCACTTCAGTGCATCGAGATAGGCGGCGAGGTCGCGTTGCTCGTCGGGCGTCAGCGTGATCGGCGCCATTGCGGCGT
>CAYTVQ010000295.1:0-3253 GCA_964441615.1 uncultured Caulobacterales bacterium
CGAAGATGCGCATCAGATCGTCGTCTAGCGCGAGGAAGAATTTTGTGGTGCCGGGATCGCCCTGGCGGCCCGAGCGGCCGCGCAGCTGATTGTCGATGCGCCGGCTCTCGTGCCGCTCGGTGCCGAGGACAAAAAGCCCGCCCGCCTCGATCGCCTTCTTCTTGGCGTCCGCGACGCGGGTCTCGATCTCGGCGCGTTTTCTTGCGATGGTCTCGGGGGTGTCGCCTTCTTCCAGATGGTCGAGGAGCTGCTTATCGACCGAGCCGCCAAGCTGGATGTCGGTGCCGCGGCCGGCCATGTTGGTCGCGATGGTGACGGCGCCCGGTTTGCCGGCTTCGGCGACGATCTCGGCCTCCTGCTCATGGAAGCGCGCGTTCAGGACATTGTGCTGGATCGGGACCTTGCGACCCGCCAGTTCCTCGATCCATGCGGCCTTTTCCTCAAGGGCCTTTCGGAGATCGGCTTCCTTCTCCTTCAGCGCCTTGGCGCGTTCGCGCAAGGATTTCGCCAGGTTGCGGAAATACTCCTTGTCCTGAAGTATCCGCGAAAGGATTTCAGACTTCTCGATGGAGACAGTGCCGACGAGCACAGGCTGACCGCGCTTGTAGCAGTCGGCGATCTGCACGACGATCGATTTGTGTTTCTCCTCCGCGCCCATGTAGAGCTCATCGTCCATGTCGTCGCGGGCGACGGGCCTGTTGGTCGGGATTTCAACGACGTGCAGCTTGTAGATGTCGGCGAACTCGGCCTCTTCAGTCATGGCCGTGCCGGTCATGCCGGCGAGTTTCTCGTAGAGACGGAAGTAGTTCTGGAACGTGATCGAGGCGAGAGTCTGGTTCTCGGGCTGGATCGCGACCTTTTCCTTCGCTTCGACGGCCTGATGCAGGCCTTCTGACCAGCGTCTCCCCTCCATCATGCGTCCGGTGAATTCGTCGATGATGACGACCTTTCCCTGGCGAACGATGTAATCCTTGTCCTTGGCGAAGATCTTGTGCGCCTTCAACGCCTGATTGATGTGGTGGACGACGGAGACGTTCGCGGCGTCGTAGAGATGTTCGCCGTGAAAGAGATTGGCCTCCTTCAGCATCGCCTCGATCTTCTCGTTGCCGACCTCTGTCAAGACGATCGAGCGGGCCTTTTCATCGATTTCGTAATCTGCGGAATCGAGCTTCGGAATGAAGCTGTCGATCGACATGTAAAGTTCGGACTTGTCGTCGGTAGGACCCGAAATAATGAGCGGGGTGCGCGCCTCGTCGATAAGGATCGAATCCACCTCGTCAACGATTGCGTAATGATGGCCGCGCTGCACCATGTCCTCCACCGAGGACTTCATGTTGTCGCGAAGGTAGTCGAAGCCGAACTCGTTGTTCGTGCCGTATGTGATGTCGCAGGCGTAGTTCTGCCGACGCTCGGTGTCGGTGAGGCCGTGCACGATGCAGCCGACGCTCAGGCCGAGCCGCTCGTAGACGCGGCCCATCCACTCGGAGTCGCGCTTGGCGAGATAGTCGTTGACGGTGACGACGTGGACGCCGCGGCCGGTGAGCGCATTGAGGACGACAGGCAGCGTCGCCACGAGGGTCTTGCCCTCGCCGGTCTTCATTTCGGCGATCTCGCCCTCATGCAGGACCATCCCGCCCAGAAGCTGGACGTCGTAATGGCGCTGGCCGAGGCCGCGTTTGGCGGCCTCCCGCACCAGGGCGAATGTCTCCTCCAGCAGGGCGTCGAGCTCCTCCCCGCCGGAGCAGCGCTCCTTGAGCGCGGCCGTTCTGGCTCTCAGTTGATCGTCCGAGAGTTTCGCAATGTCCCCTTCCAGCGCATTGATCCCCTCGACGCGGCGCCATAGAGGCTTGAGGCGACGGTCATTGGAAGAGCCGAACAGCTTTTTGGCGAGGCCGAGAACCATGGACGGCGAACCTTGCGTGAGGCGGGCGCGCCTTGAGGCGGCCGCGTCTAATGCCGGCGAGGAATCGCCTGACGTTTGGGTCCGCGAGAGATAGTGTCGGCCCTTGGCGCTGTCAACGAAGGGGCTGCCGCCTGATCGGGGCTGAAAAGCAAGCTGCAGGATCATGAACACGCCCGAAACTGGGAATAATCGCAACCGGCTGGGCATCGCCGCCTCTGCGGCAACCTTGGCGTTCGCGGCGGGCGGACGCATGGGACTTAAGGTCCTTGGCCTGGTGTGGCGCGGCCTTGCAAAAACCGTCGCGACAATCTGGCGCCTGACGGGCGCTCTCGACGCCGCCCTGTGGCGAGGCCTGAAGCTTGGCGGCCGGACGCTGGCGCTCTGGCTGGCCGCGCTTGGATCGATTGTCGGCCGCGCGCTGTCCGACTTCCTCGGCTGGCTTCCAAGCCGATCGGGTCGGGCCTACACGGCCTTCTCCGGCGTGATTCTCATCATTGCACTCTTGTGGATTGTCGATGAGCTCCGCGGCGCCGCCGCGCTCAACACGGCGTCGTCGGGAGGGACCCTGTCAGCGCCAGTCGATTTTGACGATCCCATACTCGCGCGGGTCGATGGGCGTTACGTGCATCTGTCGGAAGTCGCGGCGGCGGCGCTCGCTTCCGGCGCGTTGCAGCCAGGCGAGAAGCTCTCGGCGGCCGATGCTTTCCGCAGGGAATTGGTGAGCGCCTATGTTGAGCAGAGGCTGCTGTCGCGGGCGGCGACCGAACGGGGTCTGCAGCGCGAGCCGGAGGTCGCCCGCAAACTCACTGCGGCGCGGGACCGCATCCTCGCCGCCGAGTTCATGGAACGCAAGCTGACTGAAACGGTCACGGACGAACAGGTCCGGAAAATCTATGAACGCAATGCCGACGCCACGCGGCTCGGCGAAGCCGTGAAATGCCGCCATATCGTCGTGGCCACCGAGGAGGAAGCGAACGCCATCCTTCAGGAACTTGAGTCCGGCGCCGATTTCGGGATGCTCGCCCGATCTCGGTCGCTTGACCGGTCGACCGGGCCGCAGGGCGGGGAGACCGGATATCTGACGCGCAGCCAGATGACCCCGGCGTTCGCGGCGGCCGCCTTCGGCACGCCTGAGGGCGAGATTGCGCCGCTCTTTTTCACTGATGCCGGGTGGAACATCCTCAAAGTGGTCGATCGAAGACGCGCCGGAGGCGTTCCTTTCTCCGACGTGGCGCAAGGGATCAGGCGCTTCCTCACGCTACGGACGATCGAGAAGACGGTCATAGAACTGCAGGAACAGAGCGACGTGGTTTACTTTCCCGTCCCCGACGCGCCCGCTCCCGACGCCGC